>CAYNLL010000021.1:0-15197 GCA_964398015.1 uncultured Opitutaceae bacterium
AAGCTCGTGGCGTCGACGCGGGTCGCCTTGTAGTAGGTCATGACTTGCGCCTGTCGGTCCAAAATGCAGATCGGCGCAACGGTCCGTTGTACGTATTCCAAAACTTGTCATTCATAGGGATCTTGCGCCTGTCCTCGGTTGCGATGCGCCGCACGAGGCGCTCCTGACGGGCCTCGGCCTTCGTGCGCCACTCCTCGAGGAGCTTGGTCTTCTCGTCAAGCAGAAACTCGGCCTTGTCGCGCTGCGCGGTGAGGTAGTCGCGCTGGGCCACCATGTCGTCGTACTGCTCGCGAGATAGCCGAGCCTCTTGAGCTTCAGTCAACGGCGTTATTCCGCTACCCTCCGCCGATTGCAGGTGGGCGCCCAGCTCGCTCCACAAAGAGCGTGCCTGCTCGGTGGTCAACCAGAGGGAGGCGTCGTCGTCAAGCCGGATGCGATAGGTCCAGCGTAAGCCCTCGTAGGGAGTGTCGTGGACGACCACGGTTTCTGGGAAGAAAGATCCTGAGATTTGCATGATGCCTCACTTTCGTTTCACTCGGTGTTCTTAGTATCGGCCTTTCGTCACGAAAGTAAAGACATTTCTTTGTAGCTGTTTGCTAACTCCAGTTAGCACGATGCCCCGGCGGGGGGGGCCGGGGCATCGGCTACCGTCACATGCCGAGTGAAACGGTGGCGCCCGGCCAGGAGGGCTCAGCTCCAACCGGGTTATGAGGAGAGACTAGTCGACCGTTATCTCTTCCCGATAGAGCACCGAGCCCATGTCCAAGAGCTGGTGAGCGTCCTCGGTGCCCGAAAGCTCGCCCGTCAGGGCCGGAAAGCGGATCTCGACGCGGATCGTGCCGTCGTTGGAGGTGCAGGTGATCGTCTGGTCGGCGTCGGTCGAGACGACCACGCCCCGGGCCTTGGCCTTCTCCACGAAGCCGTCGCCCGAAGGCTGTAGGAGCGTCTCCATCGCCGTCTCGTGGACGAAGATCACGGCGTCCTCGTGGCGGGACAGGTACTGAGCCATCGCCGCGACGTGGCCGGCATCGGCGTCGACAGGAATGATCATGAACGGCCCGGGCAGCTCGGCGATGTCGGGCTCCCGGTATAAGTAGGCGGCCGTCTTGTCGTCGTGAGTCTCGAGCCCTACCGACAGCACCCTCATGGCTCGAGGTCCTCCCAGCGGGGGGGATGGTGGCGCTCGTAATGCTTGAACCATCGGGCCAGCATCATCCACCCGACGATCTCCAGGCTGAGAGCAATCGAGCGAAGGAACTTCATGACTTGAGGAACTTCTCCGCTACGTGGGCGACGACGGCGTAGGCGAGGAGGGCGAAACCTCCCTCGTGGCCGGCAGGCGTGCCGACGACGCCGGCCGTGGCGAGCAGGCCCCACACCGCGGCCGCCTGCTTGTGGGTGACCTCGACGATGTCTGAGGCCCAGGTGGCGACGGCCTTGGGGATTTGTTCGATCGAGGACAGGCTGGGGGTGGTCAAGGTGGTCACTGTTTCTCCTCTGCTAAAGGGGCGGCGGAGGTCTCCGCCACTTGCGGCTCTACTGCTACGGCGGGGGCGGGGTAGCCCGGCGCGTCGTGGATGGCTGCCACCCAGGAAGGGTCGCAACCACGCTTTGCCGGGTAGCCAAAACCCTCGAGGGCGCTCTCCTCCTCGGGGGAGAGATGTTGTCGGGTGACCGGCACCCCGCCAACGAGATAGACGGCGGTGTCACCTGTCGCCTGCACGATCAGGCCCATAGTTGAGTCTCCTTCTGTAGGTGGGGGTGCCGGGGGGTCTGGCTTAGGCTCAGGTTGAGGTTGAGGGTCCTCGGGCACCAAGGCCGCGAGGTCGATGCTCCCCCAATAGGCGAGGGGTTCGGTGGATTCCTGGTCGACGACGGGCGAGAAGGACGACCAGCAGACACCGGAAGACTCGTCGAGGGCCGAGACCATGCGGGCCACTTCGGGCGACTCGTATCCGACGAAGATCCCGACATGGCCCGGGCGAGGACCGTCAACCTCTCCGCCGTAGAAGTAGACCGCCTGGCCGGGCTCGAGCGTCTCGGCGTGCGGGTAGGCCGCCCACTGTTCCGAAGTGCCTCGGGTGAAGTCCACGCCGAGCTCGTTCATGATCCAGACGACAAGGCCCTCGCAGTCGAACTCCTCCGGCCCGGTGGCGCCGTAGACATACGGGTCATCGAGCTTTGACTGGGCGAGGTTGACGATTCTTTCCGCGGTGGTCATGGTGTTTCCCTTCATACAGGCTCCTTAGAGGATGCGTAGAGCGACAAGGGTGACCCAGCCGGTATCTGTGGCATTCGTGCTCTTGCCGTTGAAATAGACGGTCGTGCCTCCCGGCACGACGGCGGCGATGACGGCGGCGACGGTGCTTGAGCCTGTGCCTGTGCCACCGGCGGTTTGCACGGACCACGAGTTCGCGCCGACGCCTGAGGCGCTGTTCAGGTATCCGGTGGGAGTGCCCGCGCGTGCAGCAAAGAGGGCTATGACGGCGAAGCTCTCGCCGGCCGTACCACCAAGGGCGAGAGACGACCAGTTGGTGACCGTGCCGGCCGTGCCTGAGGTTGTGATGGACACGGCAAAGTTCGGGTCGGTTCCGCCGACCGGGTCATTGTTGAAAGCTGCCACCAGCGCCGCCAAGGCGCTGGGCGCTGTGCTGGTCGTCGGGACAGGGAAACCGCCCCCTCCACCCATCGACATCAGAACTCCACCGCCTCGAGGAGCTTGCTCCCCTTGTCGGGCAGGTTCTCGACCTGGCCGGTGGCGACGTATTGCTGAGCGTTGGTGCCCGAGACGATCTCGACGACGAGATGGGAGGGATGGCGCACGGTCACGATGCGCGAGGAGTAGAAGGCCTTGGCCGGGAGCGCAGGGGTGTTGTCCACCATCGTGATCCCGCCCGAGACGGGGGGGAAGGTTCCGGTCATATGGACATTGGCCGAGCCGGCCGCCGTCGTCGCCCAGGTGTTGCCCATGACGATGAGCCGGCGCAGTATCCAGAGGTTCCCGTAAGCCGGGCCGCCGAGGTCGATGTAGTTGGTGACTACCTGGCCGGTGGCGATGATGGTGGAGCCCTGGATGGGGATGTCCTCGGCCCCCAACTGGTAGGCCTTCTCCTGGGCTATCCATTTGGAGAAGGTGTCGGAGAGCTTGTCGACGGCACCCTTCAGACTGGCGAAGATGCCGAAGTCGAAGCCCGCAGACGTATCACTCATGGTCGCTTCCTTCCTGTAAGGCAAGCCACGCCTCGAACTGGACCCGCTGGGCGTCGGAGTCGAACTCACGACGCGCTTTGCGCCGTCGTGCCCAGAGCTCGCGGCGGTGCTCGAAGTCACGCTTGAGCGACCCGCCGGTCATCTCGTCGATGGCAACGACCAACATGGCGACCCAGACGAGCGTGCCGAAGATGTTGAGGGCGGCGGCGGCATAGCCCAGCCGGCGCTCGAGCACGTCGTCTTCAGGCTCGGCCTCGTCGGTCATAACGTGCCCAGCGTACAACAGTGGGCTAGGTTGGGTGTGATGGATCCAGACGACCGCGCGCTCTTGGAGGAGGTCAAGGTCCTCTTGACCGAGGCCATACGTATCTTCAAGGAGTTCGAGCCGCTCCTGAAACGGTTCCGCAGTCCTACCTCGATCTGGAAGAAGTAGATGCAAAGGCCCGATTGGTGGGATCGAGCCGCTTGCCTCGGTCGGATCGACCTGCTCAACGTCTTCGTGCCCAGCTACGGCCTCAACGACGGCATGCGCCGCCGGCTCGCCGTGCCGCCCCAATGCGCCGAATTGTGCAACAAATGCCCTGTTCAAGACACTTGTTATGAGACCGGGTTCATGGACCGCTACGCTGTCCGTGGGGGCACCACCCCCGAGCAGCGCCGACGTAGGAGGCAATTAAATGTCCGAGCAGGGTGAGCCGGCTCCCGAGCCCCAGCCGAGCGAGGATCTCGTAGAGAAGGTCAAGGTGGCGCTCCGCGAGGTCTTGCCCGAGTTCCTGACCAAGACCGAGACCGAGCCCGAGCCCGAAGAGAAGGCCGAACCGGCAGGTCGTCGCACTCTTCGCCAGGAAGAGGCCGACTGGGAGAAGATGGTCGACAAGGTCGTCGACAAGCTCAAGGCCAAGGAGCCCCCGCCGAAGCCCGAGGCAGACAAGCCGATCACCGAGACTCCGCCCGGCCCGCCCCCGCGGCGAGCCCGTATCTCGAAAGCCTTGTGGGGTGTCTGATGCCTGAGCTGAACCCGTACGCCAAAGCCGCCATCGCCGCCGCCCTCATCGGGGCGGGCGTGCTCATCTTGATGTCGGCCGTCACCGACTACTCGAAGCCCTGCGAGGACTGCGGGGATGCTGAAGAGGTCGCCGCTGAAGTGGCCCAGGCCTCGGCCGAGTTGGCGGAGCCCCCGACAGAGTGACCATGACCGACGAGCAGGCGCCCCCGGAAGACGACCTGCTCAGCGCACACGAGGTCGCACCGAAGGCGGTCAAGGCCGAGGTCAAGATCTACACCTGCGATATCTGCCGGAAGATCTACGCAAAAGGTCCAGACCATATCCGGCGTACGAATCTTGCCAATCACATGCGCCACCAGCACAAAGACGCTGCACCGCCCAAGGCCAAGGCCGTGGCGAACCTGCCGAAATCGGCCGTCGCCGCCAAGGCCACCCCCGAGCCGAAGCCCAAGGCCCGCAAGCCTGCAGGGGAGAACCTCGCCCTCTTGGTCTCGGGAGGTGCCCAGCTCGCGGCATCTTTGGGCCATATCCCGCTCGCCCAGGCGCTCGCCTTCGAGGCGCCCGCTGCCGGCCAGGCCATCGACACGGCCATCGCCGGCAGTTTCATCGACCGCAAGATCGTGCAGCCGATCACGGGAGGGGCCGAGAAGTGGGAGGCGGTCGGGGCCTGCCTGACGCTCCCCCTCATGGTGCATCTCATCTCGGTCTACCCCCAGATACAAGGTCCCCTCTTGCCTCACCTCCGCCGGGCGGTCGAGGACGTCCTGGTGTTGTCGGTCCCGACGATCCGCAAACGGGTCGAGAAGGATCGCAAGCTCGCCGAGGCGCTCGAGGAGCTGGGCCATCTCGACAAGACGATCGCCGACGACCCGGACCCGGTCGGGTCCATCCTCGCGGGTTTCTTCGTCACGCCCGGAGGGAGCGATGCCAGTTAAAACCGAAGAGGTCGTGGCGATGGAATGGGAGGGCGAGTTCCTCCCCTATATCCGCAGCCACTGGAAACAAGGCGAGCATTGGGCGTTGGTGGCCCCGACGGGGGAGGGCAAGACGACGTTCGTCTCCCAGCTTCTTGGCCGGCTGCGCCGTTATGTCCTCTTCTTCGACGCCAAGGGCGATGATGCCACCCTCGACGACACGGGCTGGGACCGGATCTCGAAATGGCCTATCAGCCACGAGTACCGCAAGATGATGCAAGAGGGAAAGCCCGTGCGCCTCATCGTCGGCGCAGGTGGTCGCACTCCCAAGGCACGCACGGCACGCCGTGAGCTCCAGCTCCAGGTGCTCGAGGCGGCCCATCAGGAGGGAGCGTGGACAATTGCCATCCCCGACCTTGCCCTCCTCACCGACCGGCGCTTCGGTGGAGCCGGTGACAAGGTTACCGAACTTCTCCTCACCGCCCGGAGTGCCAAGGTATCCGTCGTCACCGAGTACCAACGGCCGGCCGGCGTTCCTCGTGAGGCTGCCGACCAGGCCACGTTCTTGGCTACCTCGTACACGCGCGACGTCGATACCGTGGCCCGCCTGGCCGAGATGCTGGGGCGATCCAGGGTGCAGATGCGCGGAGCTGTCCGAGGCCTCGGACAGGCACCCTTCACATGGATCGTCGTCTCCCGCCGGCCCCGCGACCCTCTCATCGTGACCAAGCCTCCCAAGCCGGGGCGGGTTGGGTGACCCTCATGGTCGGCCTTCGGTGCATGGTGCCCGGAGAGAGCCCGGTGACCGCGTTTGTTTTTCCGCGTTGTGAAACACACCGAGGACCGACCATGAGGGTCATCTATCCCTACACGACGCGGGGGACCGAGGAGAGCGAGCACGCCCTGCGCACCTACGCCCCCCGGGCGGAGAAGTTCTACGTGGGCGACGACGACTTCGCTTATGGCTATCTCCTCGAGCGGATCTGGCGCGAGGGACAGAGCTTCCTCGTCATCGAGCACGACATCGTCATCGGGCCTAACACCGTGGCGGAGTTCGAGTCGTGCCCGGAGGAGTGGTGCTCGGCCGGCTACACCTATTTTGACAAGGCCCCGAACGGCACCCCGGGCGGGGGGCTCGGCTGCACCAAGTTCTCCTCCGAGCTTTTGAAGCGTTGGCCCAGGCTCATGAGCGACGCAAACTGCCTACATTGCCCGGGGCATCCCGACGGTCATTGGTGCACGCGGGACCTTGCCATTTACACCCTGCTCCGAGCCGGCGGCCCCGGCGCCAGCCAGTGGCCGGCAAAGCGCCACGAGGCCCACACCGAGGTCGGTCACCGTGCCGGCCCATGTGCGCACGGCTGCAAGACCCACCTCTGATGTACCTGAACCTCGGGTGCGGCGATAAGGCCACGCACGGCCGCGCCCCCTGGGTGAACGTCGACTCCTGGCCCGGCTGCGAGCCTGACATCGTCGCCGACATCTTGCATCTCGACTTCGAGGATGGCTGCGCCGAGATGATCTACGCCGGGCACGTCATCGAGCACCTCGACTACACCGTGCAGGTGCCCTTGTTCGTCGCCGAGCTCGCCCGCCTCCTCGCCCCCGGCGGTCAGGTGCTCGTGGTCGGCCCCGACGCGGAGAAGGTGCGCAGCCGGCCCGAGTGGTCGGACTGGATCGAGCGCGTCGACGAGGGCAGCACCGAGCACCCGGGCAGCTTGCACCTCTGGAAGGCGACCGGGGAAGCGACCGTCAAGGCCATGCGGGAGTGCTTCCCCGAGGCCCGCGAGGTTGACATCAGGACCCCGGCCGGCTTCTGGCCCATCGCCAGCCGGATCGAATGGCAGTTCGCCGTCTTCGGAAAGGACATCTAAGTGAGAGCCAACATCGAGCCGGCAGTACGTGACACCTACGACAAGCTCATGATCGAGAACGCCGAGCTGTTCGAGGACACCGGGCTCAAGGTCGAGAGCGAGGAGAAGACCCTCTCGGTGGCCTGGATGCTCAACCGTCACCCGCTCTTGGGAGGCGACTATTACCGGGCCTACCGCCCCGCTCACCTCTCCTCGGCACACTTCGGCTGGGTGACCTCGGTCGCCAACCGCATGGTGGAGGACGGGGGCCGGCTCGGCTTCGTCACCCCGAGCGAGGAGCCTCACGTCCTGTTCTCCGACGTGCTCATCATCCGCCCCGTCGAGGGGTGGCACAAGGAGTTCACCGACCAGGCGCACGAGAACGGACAGGTCGTCATCGCGGACGTGGACGACGACTTATGGGGACACGAGGACCTGCTCGCCACCGGCAAGGAGCTCTCCGAGTTCTCGAGCTATGACGAGTGGTTCCCCTACGTCGACGGGGCGCTCGTCTCGACCAAGTACCTCGCCGCAAAGATAAGGGCGATGGACTACGGCTTTCCCGTCTGGTATGCGCCCAACTGCTATGACCCGACATCCTTCGCGGCGAGTCCCAAGCCTTCGCGCCGGCTCGGCACCCGCATGTGGCTCTCGGGCCGCTCTGACGGCGAGGTCAAGATGTACGACGAGTGGATCTACCCCCTCCTCGATAAGCTCGACCTCTCCTTCACCCACATCGGGGCGATGGAGTCGGTCGACGAGTCCGAGGCGGTCCCGGGGGCCAAGGCCCGGCGCTCCTTCGGCTGGGACACTCCGCGCCTCATTGAGCGGCCGACGATGGTGCTGCCCGAGATGGCCGGCGAGTTCGAGCGATTCTCTATCGGAACGATAATGATGGTGGACAATGAATACAACCGATCCAAGACGGATACCCATGCGGCAGAGCTGGGCCTGGCAGGACTGCCTCTTGTATCCGCCTCCGCTCACGAGTTGTACCGCAACATCCCCGGGACTGTTACCCCTACCGCAGACGCTGTGGAACGCCGAGTGCGAGAGCTTCTCAATCCAGAGACGTGGTGGATCGAGTCCAAGCGCACCCTCGCCTGGGCCCGAGCCCGCGCCATCGCCAACGAGTCTCGCTACCTCGAGTCCCTCCTCGCCGCGGTCAACTACCTGACGAAGTAGGCACCACCACAGGTGGTACTCGTGATCTGCTACTACTAGGGCTAGTGCTCCCCAGCCGGTGACACGGTGGCTGGGGAGCTTTCGTGTTATCCGGCTGTAGAGCCTCGTTTCTAGAACCGAGGAGAAGGCCGGATGAACAAGCGTGTTTTCGACCTCGTAGTCATGGTCGACGTGCTCGTGGCCGGCGCTTTCATCCTTCCCCGCCTGTGGGCCACGCGTCGTGTCGCGTCCGGGCCTCAGTCGGGCGTCGGATACGGCGCAGCCAGGGTCACCAAGGCAATCACGGCGTAAGGAGAGAGAATGTCTGACACCGCAACCGTCGCCACCCCGGCGCTCGCCCAGACCACGAGCCAGCCAGCAGGTGGCCCGTTCATCCGCCACTCGGAGCCCGGCAAGGCGCGTATCTACGACTTGACGAACATCGCCTACGGCGGTCTCGTCAACCAACCGCTGACGGCTGTCCCCGGTTACATCTCCGCCTTCCGTCTCCGCTTCACCGCCACCGCCACCCAGACCGCCACCCAGGGCCTGGCCGGGGCGAACGCCGACGCACCGTTCAACTGCGTCCAGATGATCCAGGTCTTCGACGCCCTGGGCACGCCCATCTACGCCCTCCCGGGCTTCGAGGCCTTCAAGCTCGTGCCCCTGTTCTCGGGCGGCTTCGGCCTCTACCCGGTCGCCGACGTGGCGAACCTGCCCTCCTACCAGCCGATCCAGACAGGGACGGCCTTTGCCGGCCAGTTCCAGTTCGCAACCGCCATCCCCTTCGAGTTCTCCAAGGGCATCGGCGTGCTCGGCATGGCGGACGGCTCGACGCTGCCGAAGATCCAGGTGCAGTTCAACACCGCCTCCAACATCTTCGGGACCGCCATCGGCACCACCTTGCCGGCGGCCGCCGCCATAGAGATGCGGTTGAACGCCGACTTCTACTGGCTGCCGGCCGGGGCAAACGTCGCTCCCCCGGGGCTGGGCTCGACCCGCCAGTGGTTCTTGCAGCAAGGCTATCCCGCCATCGCCTCGGGTGGCTCGACCGCCACGGTCACCATCCCCCGTCAGGGCGGCTGGCTCGACACGCTCATCTTCGAGCTGCGCGACGCCAACAACAACCGCCAGGACTACTGGCCGACGATCCTCCGTTTCAAGATCGACGGCATCGGCGAGATCGAGACGAACATCGACGAGATCTACGACGACATGGCGATCACCTGGGGCGTCGGGGCCGTCTACAACAACTCAGTCAACACAGGCTCGGGCGGCACGACCACGGCCGTCTCGCCCTCGCCGCGGCCTGTGGGCGTCATCGCCTTCTCCCGCAAGACCTCGCTCGGCCGGCAGGTGCTCGGCCTGCTGGATACCTACGAGGTCGCCATGTCGACTTCGGCCGGCACCTCGATGACCGTCGAGGGCGCCCCCTGGGCGACCGGGGCGAACGGGCCCTGGACCCTGAACGCCCTGCTCGGCCAGGTCATCCCGTCAGGCGCCCTCATCCAGGGCCTTACAGATGTGTAAGGAGGGAATCATGAGCGGATGGTCCACAGAGTTCAAGAAGGGGTTCTTCACAGGCGCCGGCGTGCTCACGGCCATCGTCGTGATCGGTTTCATCGCGAAGAAGGTGTGACGTGGCCGGCCTCAACTTCGGCATAGGGGGGGGCGCCCGCTTCGGCGGCGCCGGCTCCACCATCGCCCAGGCACCTCCCGCCACCATGACCCAGGTCATGTACGGCGGAGGGGCAGCCGCCACGGCGCCCTCAGGCGTGCAGCATTGGCACGTCGGGGTCGGCGTGGGCGTGGGCTGCGTGGTGCTCTTGGCTTTCGTTCGCTGGACTTTGCCCGGCTAAGGAGGAAACATGCTCAGTGATTCTCGTTTCTGGATCGGCGTCGTCGTGGGCGTGGTTCTGCCCGTCGCCTACCACAAGTTCGTGAAGCCCCTCCCGGGCGGCAAGACGAGCTGACACCGTGCTCGCGATCGCGGGCGTGACGACGTGGTTCGGGTACCTGGTGTTCGTCTACGGACTGTCGCAGCTCGACCACCAAAACTACTCGTTCAGCGACCTCGCGATCCCCGGGCGGTTCACCCTCGGGACCCCGGCGGCCGATGTTGCTCCCAAGAAATCGTTGACTGTGACCACGGGTTCGGGTGCCGGCGGCAACGTCGAAGGCACGCCGGGCAAGGGGTACTCGAGCAAGGCTGACTGCACCAAGAAGACCGGGCTGCCCTGCATCCAATTGAGCAACGGTAATTGGTATGGCTTCAAGAACCAGATAAAGGGCACCTCGTAATGGGCGCCGTCTTGTCAGCATGGCTTGTAGAGGTCGCCATCCAGGTCTACAAGGGCGGCTCACAGAACAAGGTCCCCCCGGGCCTGCCCGTGCCCTCGCTCTTTCTGGCCGACATGGTCCTCTTCGGCGCCCTTGGCTTCGCCGCCAAGGAGTCGAGCCAGCTCAAGCCCATTGCAGGCGTGCTCGCCTGGGGCTTCGTGGTGGCGACCCTGATGAACAACCCGCTTGCTCCGGGGCACCTCGCCCTCAAGCTCACGGGCGGGCAAAAGTCGAATGCGCCGTCGCCGCAAGAAGCGACGACGGCAACTACGAGCTAAGGAGGAGAGATGGGCAAAGGATCGGGCGTCGTCGCAATCGGCCTCCTGGTCGTGTGGGGCTGGATCATCGTCGACATCTGGGGCCACCCGGCAGGGACCTCGGCCGCCTTCAGCGGACTGACGAACCTGAGCTCGACCGTGGGCAACCAGGTCACCGGGAAGGGCTAAGTCATGGCCGTCGACATCAGACTGAGCAACGGGGCACCTCGGAGGATGGGAGCCGCCTCCTTCACCCTCGCCACCACGGTCGAGATGGCGACGGGCGGCTACAACCACCGCGTGACTGCCGTCTACGGCACCGAGGCGGTACCTGCCCCCCTCCTGGACACCTCGACGCGCTACCCGGTCCCGCCCGGGCCGATGGGCGTCGGAAACCCGAACGGCGGCAAGGCCGACCGGGGCGAGTACTTCCCCACCTGGTCGGCCGTGGCGCCGGCCCTGCCACTATTGACCGTGCGGCCGGTAGGCGGCGGATATCAGAAGCCCCCCTTCGGCGGCTTCGTCGGCGCCGGCTCGTCGTTACCTCAGGACCTCGTCGTGCAGCCGAAGATCGCCGTGCGCCAGGGTGCCCGCCAGGCCAGGGTCACGACAGCCCCCAAGCCCACGCTCAATTGGGTACGGCAAGGAGGTTAAGCGATGCCCACCGACAATCCCAAGGCCAAGAGCGGCGGCCTCATGTCCAAGAAGGTCGCCGGCATCCCCGTGCCCATCCTCGTCGTCGGCGCGGGCGTGACAGCCTTCGTGATCTACAAGAAGCTCAAAGGCTCCTCCTCCTCGACGTCGACCGACACCACTCCCGCTACGTCGACCGATACCGGCTCCCTCAATGGCGAGGGATCCGGCTACTCGGGCGGAGGGGGGGGCGGCTATGGCGGAGGCGGCGCGGGGATATCGTCTCTCGCCGCCGCCATCCAGGCGCTTACGACCGAGCTCGGTTCCTCGAGCCCCACGGCTACGAGCCCGACGACCTCGAGCACGAGCACGACCACCACGACCTCGACGCCCGTCCCCTCCCCGGTGAGCTCCAAGCCGACGCTGTTCTCCAACCCCGCCACGGCTCCGGCTAACCCCGGCTCGACGGACATCGCCGCTCAGACGCCCCAGCAGGCGCTTGCCAACACCACTCCCCTCGGCTCGAACACCTCTGTGTTTTCTGCCGGCCGGGCCGCCTCGACCGAGGTGCCCATGAGCACACCGGCCAAGAAGACGACCAATCCCCCCAAGCCCCAGACCGGTGCGGTCGCGGGCAAGGCCACTCAGATAAGGTCGTGACATGAGCCTCATATCGAACGACCGATTCCCCGACGTGCCCATGTCGACCCAGGGGGCCAACTCCTGGCATGCCGACTCGCTCGGCAACCAGATAGAGCCCGAGGCGACCGACGGCATCCCCGGCGGTCAGAACATGATCACCATCGGCGACGACGGCGGCTTCACCTGGCAGCGCGCCCGGCCCTCCGGCAGCGGGACGTTCCACGAGGTCCCGACCGAGTACCCGGGCAATACTCTTGCGAGGCAGGCATGAGCACGACCTGGAAGGTCAACACCCTTGGCGGGCCGATCACCAACGAGCCTCAGACGGCCCAGCACAACGACTTCAAGTCCATCGTCGGACCCGAGCCCGGGCACACGCCCTGGGGTTGTGTAGAGGTAACTGCCGTCGAGTTCCACGCCCCCCCGCGGGGCTATGCCATCGAGTCGAACCCGATCTGGCTCCCTTCCTCACGCCCGGCGGGACTGCCCGAAGGACCGAACCCGCGCAACGGCGCCCTGCCGGCTCCGTGGCAAGAGACGACCTCTCAAACTTGGGGTGAGTGAGATGATGACACGCACCTTTCACCAGACAGGGACCGGCCCGGGGGCTGTCGGCATCATGCCCGCCCATGATGTCACGACCCGGGCCGAGTACCCCGGCCCCTGTCCTCGCTACGCCACCTTGTTCCCGATCGGCTTCTGGCCCAACCCGCTCCCACCTTTCACCAAGCTCCAGTACACGCACACGGCGGCTTAAGCCGTGGCGGGCGAGGACGTGCTGGGGGCCGGCGTCAACGGCGATCGCAAGCTCGCGGCCCTGCTCTTTCTGGGCGGGGTGTACGTAGCCTATGACGCCATGTCCACGCTCAACTCTAGCCCGTGGACTCACGAGACCTTCGGCTCGGACGCCTCGAAGGCCGAGAGCGCTCAGAAGTACGTCCGTCTTGCCATTGTGCGCGCTGTTGCTCTCGGTGCTCTGGCTTCCTATGTGGGCGGCTCGCCCTGGCCCCTCATCGGCGTCGCGGTTGCCGACGCTGACCTCTACTGGGTCTACCGCAAGGCTTACCACCTGGCAAAGGGCGGTTGAGATGCCCACCAGCCCGCTCATAACCCAGCTCAAGGGCGACTTGAAGCTCGCCCCGAAGACGAAGACGACCGTCCCCTTGAACGGGCCTTACCTCACCATGTCGGCTGCCTACGCGGCGGGCTTCAGGGGCTGGCCGCTCGTCATCATGACGGCGATTGCCGGCTGGCAGTCGAGCTACACCAACGCCGCCCCCCACGTCGACACAAACGGGATCGACTCAACGGGGCTGTGGCAGATCAACTCGGCCAACACAGCCGGGCTCACCGACCCGGTGCAGAACGCCCAAGCGGCCTTCTCGCGAGCCGGCGGCAACACCTTGAGTGGCCTTTCGGCATGGGCGCTCACGCCGCCCGGCCAGCAGTCCCTCGCCGGGGCGACCCAGCCGAACCCGTATCCCTGGGGAACCGTGCCCCCGCCCATCTACGGGGGCTATACCGACACGAGCGGGGTCTTCCATCCTCTTAACTACTCCCTGCCGGCGGCGAACATCGCCCAGGCCCTCGAGGCCTATCTCATGTTGCAGACCTACGGCCCGGCCACTCAAGCCGAGCTCAATGCCCAGAAGGGCTGGGGCTCGGTCTCGACGACAGGGGCGCCGTCCGGAACAGTCAACCCGAACACCCCCATACCGGGTGGCTCGAGCGCGGCGGACACCTCCACCTCGGGCGGCTGCGCCTCGGCCAAGCCCGTCTTCGACATCGACTTGAAGGTCACCTCCTTAAAGCTCACGGCCTGCAATGCCAAGGCGATAAAGGGGGCCTTCTGCGTGGTCACGGGCGGAGGGATCATGTTGTTCGGCGTGGCCCTCATCGTCGTCTCGGGCCTCGTCGGCAAGGGCCCCCTCTCGCCCGTGGTGGACGTGGCGGGGGGCTATATCGCCGGGGCGCGCAAGCTTCCCGGCGTGCGCCGCGTGCCGGCTCCCTCAGGGCCGTCCGAGTCTCAGGTGAGGCGAAGTGACCAGCGGGTGATAAGCCGGGAGACCAAGAAGACGGAGAAGTCCTACGGCATGTTCGAGGGGCCCAACCCCTCGGGGCCGGTCACCAAAGAAGAGCAGGGCATGGCGCCGGGGGGCACAAGGCGACGTAAGGCGGCCTGATGTTGACTTCTTGCGAGGGCAAGCGCACACTGAGTGGTGACCGAACCACTCAGGAGGGCTCAAAATGGACCGTCGCAAGTTTCTCGCATCGTCGGGCGCGCTCGCGGGCGCCGCTCTGCTGCCCAAGCCGGAAGCGGGTGAAGTAAAGATGGCTCCCTCCTATGCCGTTCCCGGTCCGGTAATCGCCGTCACGGCCAACACTCAAGGGCTCTCCCTGCCGACCCCGCCCGTCCCCTCAGCGGGGGGCTTCGGGTACGCGGTCCTCGCCAATTGTTCTCAGTTCCTTTGCCAGGTCAACTCCTCCGATGGTGTGAAAACTCTCGCTCCCTATACGGCCGACGTCGTGAGCGTCAGAGGCGGCCAGGGAATGATCATCTCCATGTCGATACCGCCCGGCGGTTCGGCCACCATTCCGAGCGGCGCCCTGTCGTTTGTCCAGGCCGATTACTACACCGCGGCCTCACCTCCTCCGGGCGTCTACCCTCTCACCCTGGTCGGTCAAGCCCTCCAAGCAGCCATTGCCGGCGTCGTCAACACCGTCTCTTACCAAAGCTTCGAAGCGGCTAGCGCCGTCGCCCTGACATCGCTCGGCGCCTATAACGAAGTCCTGAATCTCACCACGGCCGTTTATCCATCCGGCACGGCTCAAGCGAACTACTCAACAGCTGTCGTCGAGATCCTCAATACCTCAGGGGCACAAGCGACCTTCCAGATCGTCGCCCAGGATGTGACGAGCAACTACTTCTTTGCCCAAGAAGTCACGATGGAGGGCAACACCTATACCTATACCGCCTGCATCCCCATCGGAGGGATGACAGGGATATTCGTCTACCCCTTCACCACCACCTCGGCCACGGTCAGCGTGATCCTGACAGCCGAGCCCTATACCAATCCGGCCGGTCTCGGTTACGACTCCTTCGGTAACCTCACCCCCAACCTCACGAGCTTCGCCGTCAACGGCAAGCCAGGGGGCTCCTTGGTGCCGCTGGGGCCAA
>CAYNLL010000022.1:0-6068 GCA_964398015.1 uncultured Opitutaceae bacterium
CGGATTTCGACCACTCCGTCTCGCCGTGGCGCGCGAATAGGATCCGGGTGAGCATCTCCGTGGCAGGGTTGGACCGCCCCCCTCACCCCTCCAGCCGCCTTCGGATCTCAAGCAGCTCGTTGCGGCGGATGCCGCTCGGCCTCGGGTAGCCGAGCTTGAGGCGTTTGAGCGCGTCGATGACGATCCCGGAAACGATGAGCCGGGCATTCAGCTTGTCGTCTGCGGGCACCACGTGCCAGGGCGCGTGGCGGGTGCTGGTCGCCCCCAGGCAGTCCTCATAGGCCTCCCTGTAATCGTCCCAGAAACCCCGCTCCTTGATGTCGGCAAGGCTGAACTTCCAGTTCTTATCGGGGTTATCGATGCGTTCCAGGAAACGCCGGCGCTGCTCTCCCTTTGAGAGATGGAGGAAGAACTTGAGCACACACGTGCGGCTGCGGTGGAGGTGCCTCTCTAGGTCCACGATCGATTCAAAGCGCCCAGCCCAAAACTTCCTGCCCGGGGGGGAGGCGCCCGAAAAGCCCTCATTTGCCAGGATCTCAGGATGGACCCGGACCACCAATACCTCCTCGTAATAGGAGCGGTTGAAGACGCCGATGCGCCCGCGGGCGGGCAGCCGGCAGGTCGATCTCCAAAGGAAATCATGCGCGGACTCCTCGGCGCTGGGCTGCTTGAAGCTCGTGACCTCGCATCCCTGCGGGTTAATTCCCGTCAGAACATGGCTGATGGCGCCGTCCTTGCCTGCCGCGTCCATCGCCTGGAACACAAGGAGCACGGCATGGCTGTCCGCTGCGTAAAGGCGCCGCTGGAGGCCGCTGAGCTCCTCCACGTCCTCGGTGAGCCTCTTCTTGTAGTCCTTGTCCGAACGGTAGAGGCGCTTGATGTTCGTGGGCCATTTGCCGAGTCTAACCTTCCGGCCGCCTTGGACGCGAAAATCCCGCGGGTCGATTCTGATTGTTTGCGGCATGGGGTTTGCGGATCCGGCGGGTCAGTCCTTGAAGAAACGCACCTCGGTTTCAAGGCGAGCCACCTCGCGCAGGAGGCGGCATACCAATGGAAGCGCGCGGCGGCTCACGCCATAGTGGAGCCTGTAGTGCTCAATCCGGCGCAGTTCATAGAGCGCGTCGTCATCAAACAGAGGATCCGGCCCCGCGCCCGGGCGCGTCGAGTTGAAAAAGCCCCTCCTCCAGTAATATCTGACCAACTCCGGGTGCACCCCCGCGAGCTCGGAGGCGACGTCCAGTGAGTAATAGGGACGGCCATCAGGGGCGATAGTGACCAAAGTTGCCGGGCCCGTGTCGGGAGTGGCGGGTGTGTTCATCGCGGTGTCCTCGGATTGAATTTGGATGCCTTTGCCAGATTCTCCCACGCCGCGCGCTCCCCCGGATCGAGCTCGGAGGGGACCTGGATGCGGACGACGGCGTAGAGGTCGCCGCGCGTTCCGTCCTCGCGCGGCAGCCCCAGGCCGCGAAGGCGCAACTGTCCGCCGGCGGCGGTCCCCGGCGGCACGCGGAGCGACGTGACGCCATTGAGCGTCGGTATCCTTGCCTTTGCGCCCAGCACCGCCTCCCAGGGAGCAAGGTCGAGGTCCAGATAGAGGTCCGCTCCCTGAACCGTGAAATCCGGGTGGCGCGCAAGCCTCACCCTAAGGAAAAGGTCGCCGGGCTCAGCGCCCCCGAAGCCGTCGCCTCCTTGCCCTGCGAGCCTGATGCGCTGTCCCTCGCGGACACCTGCGGGGATTCGCACCTGGTAGGTGTCCTCCCGGTCCGCACCTTCGTCCTCTCCCGGGCGCCGAAGCGTGATCTTTCGGTTGGACCCTAGCAGAGCCTCCTCCAGGGTCACGAGAATGTCGGCCTCGACGTCGCCGCCGCGGTGCGCGACGCCTCGCCCACTCGGCCGCTCGCCCTCCCCGCCGGAGGACCCGAAACCATCGCGGCTGCCGCCGAAGAAGGACTCGAAGAAGTCGCTGAAGCCCGTCCCTCCGTATTCATATCCAGGCTCGCCGCGCTGTCGGCGGCTCGCGCCACCCCTGCGCTGGTGCCCGGCGCCCGGGTCCTGCCAGTCCGCACCCAGCTCGTCATACCGGCGCCGCTTCTCGGGGTCGCTCAGGACTTCGTAGGCTTCGTTGATCTCCTTGAATCTCTCCTCCCCGGCGGCCTTGTTCTTGGCCACGTCGGGGTGGTGGATTCGCGCCAGTTTCCTGAACGCCTGTTTCAGCTCCTCGGGGGTCGCCGTTCGCGCCACGCCTAGCGACTGGTAATAATCCTTGAATTTGATGGCCATGTTTCGCGTTGGGCGCCCTCCATCCTAGCACCGGTCATCGAATAGCACAATTTGGGCGTCGGGGCACGCGGTGCCTTTCGCGGTGGCGCTCGCCCAAGGACAGGGCCGTGGCTCGACGGCCTCCTACCGCGGCGGCGGGCCATCGAGGCGCTCCCAGAAGCCGACCTGGAAACGGTCATCGCCTCCAAACATGTGGTGCCAGAAGTAGCGGGACCTGATCTTCTCGTCGATCGATCGGAAGCGCCCGGCAACACCCAGGTTGTCCACGGGCATCCAGAGCACGTATCTGACGTTGTTCAGGAGCAGCCACTTCAGGGGATCGTCCATCTTGCCCGCATAAAAGGCGCCGTTCTGGACCAGCCGCTCGTGAATGTCCTCGAATGCGCCGCGCCACGTGGTCTCATGCCACGGCCATCCGAGAAAGCAGGGCTTCCCGGCAAAGAGCACGACCGACGGCGAGTCCGTGTTCGCCATCTGTAGACCGCTTTCCAGCGCGACGCCGTCCGGCATATAGGAGAGCTCGAGGATCATGTCCCGGATGATCGGGTCCTTGATCCAGCCCGATCCGTCCATCTTGCCGACGGAGTCCCTGCTGGCCCTTTCAAACTGCACGCCGATGTCCACGGCGAAGACCAGGGTGGGCGCGAGCAGGCAAAGCGTCCCGTAGCGGCAGAGGGCGGACCTTGAGCCGAGATTGCTGGCCCCGAGCGTGAGGATGATCCCCGCGTAGACCCACGGCCACCATTTCATGGTGGAGTTGAAGCGGATCCATACCCCCCCCGTACACGTCGTGGTTGTAGAAGATCTCGGTCGCTGCCAGCTCGATGGCCCAGATGGCGATCAGGAAGACGGTCAGCGAGCGGCGCTCCCGGTTGAAAAGCCCCAGGAGCATGATGCCGGCGACGGGCCAGAAGGTCAGCAGCCAGCCCACCCACGGGGTGTGGTCGGAGCGCTCCGTGAGGCTGATCGCGGCGTTGCTGGCGATCGTCTGCTGCGTGAACTCGACGAGGTACGGGTATTCCAGCGTCGCCGCCACGGCCAGGCCCACGAGCGCGGGAACTAGGTAGCCGCCGTCGCGGGTGACGGCGCTGTAGATGAACCATCCCCCGACAAGGAGGCACTGGAGGGGGAATATCCACGCGTTGGCGATCAGCGCCACCGGGACGGTCGCAGCCAGCAGCGCATTGTTGATGGCCCTCCTCCTGCCCGCCGCGCCGGTCGCCTGGGCGGCGATCAGCGTCGCGGCAAGCGCCAGCAGCACGTACCCGATGAGCGGCGGATGGTAGTCCCCGTTGACGATGATGTAGCTCATCGGCTCCATGGGCAGGTCCCTGGGCTCGACGCCGGGGGTGGCCATCCAGGAGCCCACGAGCGTTCCAAGGGGGTTTAGGCGCCCATGCATGATCGAGCCCCCCAGGAACCGGACGCTGTCCAGAATGTAGGCGCGCTGGAAGAGCACGTGGGTCGCGACCACGGCGCCGCTCCCGCCGATGAAGAGCGAGAGCATCCCAACCCATCTCCCAATGGGCCAGGTGCACAGGCGCGCGAAGCACGCGCCCGAGAGCAGCGCGATGAAGCCGACAAGGGTGCAGTAGGCCAGGTGGTAGCTCACGCCCGGCGAGACGTCCAGGACGCGCCCCATCAGGGCCGCGCCGTAGTGCTGGAAGCTGTAGTAGAAATTGAGCCGGTAGGGCGGCAACCACATGTCGGGAGGCGGCAGCCGGGTGCCCTTGAAATAGGCCTCGATCATCGAGAGGTTGGGCATCTTCTCGCCCGTGGGATCGATGTTCGGGAACATGTACCGCCAGAGGAAGCAGTAGAAGAACCCCGCCCCGAAGAGCGCCTCCGCCCTCCAGTGCTCGCGCAGGACGGACCGGTACCTCCAGATCAGCCACACCGAGGCCGCCGTCGTTGCCGGCAGCAGCGGCGGACGCGGGCCCCACCCCGCGAAATGCTCGAGCGAGAAACAGAGAAGGCAAAGGGCGAGCGCCCCCGCGGCCCGCGCCACCGCATAGTCCTGGAGGAACCGCCACGCCACCAGTCCCGCCCCGACAAGGTTGATCCAGAGCGCGACAATGGCCAGACTTAGGAAAACCAGCGGCATCTGCCCCAGACTTTGCCGTCCCGCGGCGCCCATGCGAGCCCGGAGTTGGACGCGGGCGGGCCGCGCGGGACCCCTGTGGCGCACGCGCACCCGCGAGGCCCGCTTTTTGCCAAAGACAAACTTTGCAAACGTCCCGGCGGGCCGATGGGCTATCGGCCGCATGGCAAACCCCCAGGAGAACCCCGTCCCGCGGCGGCGATGGGGCGTCGGCTTCTTGCTCGGCGCCGGCATCCTCGTCAGCTTCCTGGACCGGATCAACCTCTCGGTCGCGGCGCCGCAGCTGCAGAAGGTCTTCAACCTCACCGCGACGGACCTGGGCTATCTCTTCAGCGCCTACGCCTGGACCTACACGGTCCTCCAGATCCCCGTGGGCCTCGTCGTCGACCGCCTCGGCGTCACGAGGGTCGGCCGCTGGGGCTCGCTGCTCTGGACGCTCGCCTCGGGGGTCACCGCGGTCGCCGTCGGCTACGGCGGCATCGTCGCGGCCAGGCTCCTCCTCGGCGTGGCCGAGGCTCCCTCGTTCCCGGTCGTCTCGAAGGCGACGGGGCATTGGTTCCCGCGGAGCGAGAGGGCCCGGGCCACGTCAATCTTCGACGCATCGGCTAAGTTCTCCAACGTGGTCGGGATCCCTCTGATCGCGCTCGCCGTGGTCAACTTCGGCTGGCGTTGGGGGTTTGCGATCACCTCGGCGATCAGCTTCGTCTACTTCCTCGCCTTCTGCGCCCTGTACAGGGACCCGAGCGGGGACCCGCGCCTGAGCCCGCGCGAGTATGAGCACATCCGCTCGGGCGGGGCCGTGCCCGAGGGCCTGTCCCAGGCGGGCTCCCTCGGGATGATGGGCTATCTCCTGCGTCAGCCCAAGGTCTGGGGCCTGGCGATCGGATTCGGCGCCTACGGGTACTCGTTCTACCTCTTCCTGACGTGGCTGCCCACCTACTTCGTCCGCACGGGCGGCCTGAGCATCCTCGAGGGCGCGGTCCTCGCGGCGACGCCCTGGGCCTTCGCGACGCTAACGGACCTCGGCGTCGGCGGGTGGCTGATCGACGCCCTGATCGCTCGCGGTTGCGACGAGACGCGCGTGCGCAAATCCGTCCTCGTCATCGGCATGCTCTTCGGCCTCGCGGTCGTCGGCGTCACGCGGACGGCCAATCCCCTCTGGGAGACGTTCTGGCTCTCCCTCTCGCTGGGGGGCCTGGCGGCCGCCGCTCCGGTCGGCTGGTCGATGCCCTCGCTCATCGCGCCTAAGGGCGGGGTCGGCGCCGTCGGCGGCATCATGAACTTCGCGGTCAACCTGATGGGGATCGCCGCCCCGATCGTCACAGGCCACATCGTCGACTACACCCATTCGTTCACCGACGCGTTCCTCGCGGCGGCGCTCATCCTGGTCGTCGGCATTCTCGCGTTCGTCTTTCTCCTGGGGCGGATCGAGACCCTGCCCGCCCCTCCGGCACGGTCCCGCGCCTGACACTCTCACCTCCCCAGTCCAGGGGGGAGGTCGTCGCGCGTGACGATGGTGGGATCGTTGTAGAATTCCTTGGCGTTCAGGTTCCTGGCGGGGCTCCACTTGTCGTTCCAGGACATGAAGAACACGGCACGGGGAAAGCACGTGGACAGCCCCTCGCTGAACATCCGGTAGTCGTAGGTTCCGGGCATCACTACGGAGGGCGCCATCCCCCCGCTGCCG
>CAYNLL010000022.1:6078-15194 GCA_964398015.1 uncultured Opitutaceae bacterium
GGGCGGCTTCGAGGGGCCGTGCGGCCCGAACTCGCCGAATCCGGCCGGCTTGCCGGTCTTGACGAGCGCCGCGAAGCCCTTGATGTGCCCGGCATCGATGTAATCGGTGTACGCGTCAAGGCCGACCATGTCGGCGTAGGCGTCGCCCGGGTAGTAGTCGCCCGCATTCGAGCCCATGTTGGGGCTGTAGATCCACACGAGGTTGTGCAGGTGCTTCACCGACGTCAGGTATGCGAACATCTGCCTCCACATGGCCACGAAGTCCGCCGGCGGCTTCGCCCCCCACCAGAACCATCCCCCGTTCATCTCGTGGAACGGGCGCCACAGGACGACGACACCCGCGTCCTGCAGCCGCTGCAGTCCGGCCGCAATCTGGTCGAGTTCGCGGGTCCACGCCTGGTGGGCGGCCGTGCCCTCCGCAGCGACCGCGGCGAGGTCGACGCCCTTGTCCCTGAGCCCGCCCCCGTTAGGGCTTGTCGGGTCGGGAAGGTGGACGTTCACCTGGACGAGCCCGCCCAGCTTCCAGTACTCGATCGCGACCCGGTCCGCCGCGTCCGTGTCGATCCCCTTCGCTTGGAAGTTCATGTAGTCCACCCCGATGTAGGCGGGCCATTTCCCCGAAACCCGGTGGATCTCCTCGGGAAGATCCAGGGTGGCGTTCGGCGCAAAGTTGAGGAACTGGCCTGAGAGCACGTGACGGTCCCTAGCCTCCGAGAGGCGGCTGATGTACGCGAGAACGGCCTTCGTGCCCGCGCTCGCGCCGGGATCCGCGGCCTGGGCGCCGGCCCGCCCGGGAAGGAGAAGCAGTGAGGACGCAGAGATGAGGAGCAACGGGGTGATTTTCATGGATTGCGTGCCCAATTACCGGATAATGCGGGGCGCAGGTTAGCAAAGCGTACAACGAGAATCCGCAAAATTAAACATGGAACCGTCGTGAAGAAGACCCTCATATATCCGAAGGGCCACCCCGCACCCCGGGGGGCGTACAGCCCGGGCCTGCTGGTGGAGCAGGACGGCTCGCGCACGCTTTTCCTCACGGGCCAGCTCGCCGTCGACCCGGACGGCAGCGTGGTCGCCCCGTTCGACGCGACGGCGCAGACGGAGTACGTCTTCCGGCTGATCGGCTCCCTGCTCGAGGCGGCGGGGATGGGCTTCGGGGACGTTGTGAAGGTGCAGACTTTCCTCACCCACATGCCTGACTTTGAGAAGTTCTCGGCGGTGCGGAACCGCTATCTCGCGGACTCGCGCCCCGTCAGCACGCTCCTGGAGGTCAAGGGGCTCGCCCGCGAAGGATGTTGCGTGGAGGTCGAAGTGGTCGCAATGAAGTGAGCCCGTGAGAGAGCCCTCCACCCCACAGGCGCCGCCGGCGCTCTGCGTCGCGGACGACGCCACGTTCTGGCCCTGGCTCTCCTCGCCGCGCATCGGGGCGTGGCCCAACCGGGAGGGCACCGTGGTCATCCTTCCGCTGGCGGGCATGGCGGACTGGGGCCTGGGACACCCGCTCGACGCGGAGGAGACCGTGCTGATGCATGTCCTGCGCGCGGCCTGCCGCCTCGTTCCGCCCGACAGGAAGCCCCTCGTCGTGCCCCCCCTGCGGTTCGCCTTCGGGGCCGACGCCGCGTGCGCCTTCCCCGTCGACGCGCCCACGGCGCACGCCCTGATCGCGGAAGTCGCGGCGTCCATCGCCGCCGCGGGCTTCCGGAAGATCGCCATCGTCAACTCGAGCCCTTGGGGCGAGGAGCTCTGCGGCGCAGCGGCGCGCGACCTGCGCGTGGCCCGCGGTCTGCACATGTTCCAAATCCACCTGAGCGCGCTCGACCTGGACTTCCATCCCCAGCGCAGCCGAAGCCGCCGGCGCGTCCAGACGCTCCTGACCTCACTCTACGGCGCGGAGCCCGAGCCGTGTCCCCCCGGCGCGACCGGTGCAGCGCCCGAGTGGGGGCAGGAGGCGGTCGCCCCTCTCCTTGGTCCGGCGGTGCAGCTCGCGTCGGCGTCGGCGGAGGGCGCGGCCACGCTCTCGGCCGCCGCGGCGAGGCTGGCGAAACTCGTCTCGGACATCTGGGAGCGACCGCCCCTGACCGCCCGCCTGAATTCCGCATGACCTTCCCCTCTTACCGCGACCGCTACCTCCCGGCAATGACGCCCCGCCGCATTGGGGCGCTGCCCGACAGGGAGTGGGCGCCTGTCATCCTCGCGACAGGGGCGATTGAGCAGCACGGCCCGCACATGCCGGTCGCCGTCGACGCCCTCATGGGCCAGATCTGGCTCTCGCTGGCCCTTTCCAGGCTGCCCGCGGGCGCCTCCTGCTACGTCGCGCCGCCGATAACCATCGGCAAGAGCAACGAGCACACGGGATTTCCCGGCACGCTGATGATTTCAAGGGACACGCTGCGCGCCCAGGTCCTCGCCGTGGCGCGCCAGGTCCACTCCTGGGGGTTCCGCTGCTTGGCCGTCATCAACACGCACGGCGGGAACGTGCCCGTCCTCGTCCCGACGCTCCGGGAGATCCGAGCGCTCTACGGACTGCGGGCCGGCATCCTTGTCTCCAGGCCCTCGCTCGATATCTCAAGCCAGGAGGCCACGTTCGGGATCCACGCGGGCGAGGTGGAGACTTCGTGGATCATGGCGGCCGCGGGCGGGTTCACCGACCCCTCGAAGGCCGTGTGCGAATTCCCCGCACGAATCGAGGACCCCGGCGAGGTCCGTCCCGTCATGTCGCCTGCACTGGAGGCCTGGGCGTCGCGCGACGTCTCGAAGTCGGGCGTCATGGGAGACGCCACCGCGGCCACCGCCGAGAAGGGGCAGCGCTGGCTCGAGCTGGGCGCAACGGCGTACGCGGAAGCCATCGCGGAGGCCTGCCGGGCCGGCCAACGGGCGCTCGGTTGACCGGCCTGCCGCCCGGGCGGCGCCCGCCGCGGGGCCCGCGCCTTGCAACGACGCGGGTGTTGCGGCAACGTTCCCCTGTCATGGCCCCACGCAGCCCGCCCTTCCCGATTCTCTGCGGCGCCGCAGCGCTGCTCGCCGGGGCGTGCGTGCGGTACGCGCCCTCCGCCACCTACACCCCGCAGCCCCCTGCGCCGCCCTATGCGCAGGAGGCCGCGCCAGCGACTCCGGACCGCGCCGCCGCGGAGCCTTCGGCGAACCTCGACGCGCTGCTGGGGCCGATCGCGCTTTACCCCGACCCGCTGTTGGCGCTCATCCTCACGGCTTCGACCGTCCCAGGCGACATCTCCGCGGCCAGCGCCTACCTCATCCAGTACGGCGACATGACCCAGATCGACAGGCAGCCCTGGGATCCGAGCGTCCGATCGCTTGCGCGCTACCCGAGCGTCATCACCTGGCTGGCGGAGAACCCGGCGTGGACCCGTGCCTTGGGCGAGGCCTTCCTCGCCGCCCCGGGGGAGGTCATGCAGGCCGTCCAGCGGCTGCGCAACCAAGCGATTTCCTGCGGCGCGCTCGCGTCCAATCCCGAGCAACAGGTGCTGTCCGGCGGCGCGGGCATAGCGATTCTTCCCGCACAGGCGGACGTCGTGTACGTGCCCGCCTACGACTCCGACGTGGTCTATGGGTCCGCGGCGGCCTACGGCGCCGATGCTCCCCTCGTGAACTTTGGCCCCGCCTTCGCGGCGGGACCCTGGCTGTCCTACGACATGGACTGGCTCGATGACGAGATCTGGGAGGGCGAATGGACCGCATGGCACGGCGCATCCGGCTGGTATGCCCCGCGCTTCCACGCCTCTCACACGCCGGGCATCCACCGCTGGCGCCCCAAGGGCGGCTCAACGGGAGTCGCGCCGCGAGGCGCCTTGGAGGCCCCCGCCCCGAGGCCGCGCCTCATGCAGGGAACCCCGCGCCCCCAGGCGCGCGCGCCCGCAGCGGGATCAGCCGCACCCCAGGCGAGCCGAGCGGAGCCGGGCGCCGCTCTACCGGGACGGCCTGCCGCGCCCGGGCAGGCGGCCCACTCGGCGCCCGCAACCCCCTCCCATGCCGCGGCCGCGCACCAGGCGGCCGCCGCACCGGCCAATGAGGCCGCCCCAGCGCCGGCCAGCACTTCCGACACCAAGAACCATTGAGAACATCACCATGAGCGAGCACCCCTTCTATTGGATTGACGCCTTCACGGACCACCCCTTCGGCGGCAACCCGGCCGCCGTCATCCCGCTGGACGCCTGGCCCGACGACGCCCTGCTGCAGCGCATCGCAAACCAGAACGGCCTCTCGGAAACCGCGTACTTCGTGAGGACGGGAGCGGCGCGCGCCGATCTCCGCTGGTTCACGCCGACGGTGGAGGTGGATCTCTGCGGCCACGCGACGCTCGCCGCGGCCCACGTGCTGTTCAGCGAGCTCGGCCAGGCCGAGTCGCCCATCTTCTTTGACACGAAGTCGGGGCCCCTTTCCGTAAACCGAATCGGCGACAAACTGGAACTCGACTTCCCTTCCCGCCCAGCATCGCACGCCGCGGCCCCCAAGGCGCTGCTGGCGGGACTCGGCAGGGCGCCGAGCGAAGTCCTGCGGTCGGAGCGCATGTGGCTCTGCGCCTACGGGACGGCCGACGAGGTGACCGGCGCCGCCCCTGACGGCGCGGTGCTCGGGACCTTGGAGCCCGGGAGGATCATCATCACCGCCCCGGGGCGCGACTGCGACTTCGTCTCGCGCTTCTTCGCACCCGACGCGGGCATCGCCGAGGACCCGGTCACCGGATCGGCGCACTGCACGCTGGTCCCGTATTGGGCGGCCAGGCTCGGAAAACGGGAGTTTCACGCCAGGCAGGTGTCCGCCCGCGGCGGGGAGCTCTGGTGCACCCTGGACGGGGACCGCGTGAGGATCGCAGGCCGGGCCGCGCTCTACCTCAGGGGGCGCATCACGGTCTGAGCGCGGCGCTACTTCTCCTTCATGTGGTGGACGCCGTCCCAGTCGGGCGGGGGCGGCTCCGAGAGGTAGCCCTGGGCGATGGCCGTGTAAATGAGCGACGGGTTGGTCTCCGATCCAGGCGTCCTCCCCAGCCCGTTCACCTCGAGGGCCTCCGAGCGGCGGAAGAGCTCGATTGCGCCGGCCCAGTCCCTGTCGAAATACTTCGAGAGGCCCTGCTCGAACAGGGAGACGCACTCGCGCATGGGGTCCGTGGCGTCCTCCGAAAGCGCGACAAGCTCGTGGATCGGCAGCGGCGTCGAGCGCCCCTTCACGGTGATGCGCCCGAGACGCCGGAAGACCACGCGCCCGGCCTCGACCTGCTGGCACGCCTCGCGGGTCGCATCGGCGCACATGGTGTAGACGCCCCAGCTCTTCGCCCCGCTTTCCATCCTCGCGGCGATGTTCACGTCGTCCCCCATCATGGTGTAGCTGAACCGCGTCTCGCTGCCCATGTTCCCCACGACGGCCGATCCCGTGTTGAGCCCGATGCGCGTCTGCAGCTTGTGGACGATCTCGGGCCACTTTGTGCCCTCACCCTGCCACTTCTTCCTCAGCTCGCCGACGCGCCTCTGCACGCGCAGGGCGGCCACGCAGGCCCTGTGTGCGTGTCCCGGCAGAGGCACCGGCGCCCCGTAGATCGCCACGATCGCGTCGCCGATGTACTTGTCCAGGGTGCCGCCCTCCTCGAGGACGATGTCCGTGCACGCGGTGAGAAACTCGTTCATGATCTCGACGAGGCGCTCGGGCGATGACGACAGCTTCTCGGAAATCGTCGAGAAGCCCACGATGTCGCTGAAGTAGGCCGTGATGTCCTCCTTCACCCCGCCGAGCTTCGGCTCCTCTCCCGAGACCATGCGCTCCACGATCGCCGGCGGCACGTACGTGCCGAACATCCCCTTTATCCGGCCCTTCTGCCGTTGCTCCTCCACGATCTGCCACAGCAGGCCCACGCCGCTCGTCGTCACGGCCGCCCCAATGGGGGCGATGACAGGGATCATGAAGTGGCCCGTCTTGAAGAGCTGAAACACGACCGCGACGTAGAGCACGCCCGACAGCACCGCCATCACCTTCGCAAAGACGGCGCGCCCCCCTCCCGCGAGCGCCAGCACGGTCATGAGCGCCGAGAGCCCGAAGATGATCGCATAGGAGGCGACCGTCGGCAGCCGCCGGATGTACTGGCCCGACACGATTGTCTTAAGCAGGTTGCCGTGCGCCCCCACCTTCGGCTCGGCCACGTCGTCGACCGGCGTGGGGGCGACGTCCTGCAGCAGCCTGTCGACCGGGCCGATGAGGACCACGCTGTCCTTGAACTGCGCGAAGAATTCCTCGGCCTTGCGCCGCTCGTCGGCCTTGTCGGATTCCAGTATCTGCGAATACTCGAAAACGTCCGCAAAGCTCACCCTGGGGTTGTAGGTCGCGCCAAACCACGGCGAGAACCAGTTGATTTCAACCTGCTGCCTGTTCCTGAGGGGGATCCGGGTGGCGAGCGACCCGTCGGGCCTGACGAGGTCCATGTGGTCGCCCTCGACCTTGATGCCGTCCTCCTCGACTCCGTAGTAAAGCCGGGCGAGCTCGATGGCCATCGCGTAGTAGGTCTTCACGTTCGTCGGAGCGTAGACCATGACCCATCGGGTCGCGCCGTTGACGGTGTCGATTATCCCCACGATGGGCGCCCCCACCGACTTCGTCGGCGAGACGTTCAGCTTGGGCGTCTCGGGCGGCTCGATCTGCTTCACCGGGGGAAGGTCGCTCCGGCTCACGTCCGGAAACTCCCGAATCATGCGCCGTCCGAGATCGTCGCGAAAATCCCCCGCGGAATAGGAGGCCCCGACGACGACTGGGGGCGTGGGGTTCTGCCACAGGTAGTGCCCCAGCGCCCGGTTTCCCGCGACCAGCTTGGCACGGTCCGCCGATTCCGCCACGCCGGCCTCGGAGAAGACAAAATCCATGCCGATCGCCTTCACGCCCCCGTGCTCGATCAGGGTCTTCGCGACGGTCGCAAAGTATTCCCGGCTCCAGGGCATGTTCCCGATCTCCAGAAGCGCGATCGAGTCCACGTCCACGTAGATGATCTTCACGGGCGCGGCGATCGGCCCCCGGTACCGGAACCGCAGGTCCGCCATCTTGTTCTCGGCAAACTCAAGAAACCCGTAGTGCGCCATCACGCACCACAGGAGCGGGATCGGCGCAAGTAGCAGCCAGCGCAACCGGCGAAGCGCGGACTTTTTCGGGGATGCCACGGACGCGGACGCTATTCAGCGCGGTCCCGCAATGAAAGCAGATTTGCGATCAAGAGCCGCCGCTGCCGGCCTGCGAAGTCGTCGGAGGAGGCGGGACGAGAGGCTGCGGGGGAGTGTTGGACGTCCCGTTTCCGGAATTCCCCGTCGGCCCGCCGGTGCCGCCACCGATGGTCGTATTCGCGACCGCCGCCGCAATCAGCTGGGATTCCGCCTGGATCGCGGCCTCCACGGCCGGGGGCGTGTCCGCCGCCTGCACCGGGGTCGTCGGAACCCCGCTTGAAGCATTGAAGGTGACGACGACCTGCTTGCCCGCGGGCACGTTGACGGGGAGCACGGTGGTGCCGGTGAAGACAACCGTCCCGTCCGACGTGGTGATCGTGAAGGAAGAGGTCCCGTTGGGGCCGCTCGGATTGAAGGTGATCTGGAAGGTGGTGCCGCGGATACCGGCCGCGCCGACCGGGGTCTGCACCGTGAATTCGGAGCCGCGGTCGATGTTGAGATGAACCACCTTGCCGACCAATTCGCCCTTCGTGAGGTTGAGCCTCGTGCTCGAGGTGGTCGGCTCTTTTTTCAGTTCGGAGATCTTCACGTCCTCGCTGAAGGGATCCTGCTCGAACAGCTCAATGTTGAGCGTCGTGTCGGCGGCGACGTCGACGGTGGCGCCGTTTGAGAAGGCGAGAATGGCGCTGGAGCCCGCGGCGGTGACCACTGTCGTCTGGTCGGAGAACTTGTCTCCGTCGTGGAGGACGCGGGACTGGCCGTTGGCATTGGAAACCGCCTCGACGTGACCCAATATCCGCGCCGCCACAATCGTGCCTCTGATGCGCGACGGTGCCGCAGGTGCCGCCGGTGCCGTTTGGGCCCCGGCGGGCAGGAGCCCGCAAAAAACCCCTAAAATAGCGACACACAAGATCTTGTTGAGCATGGTAGTGGCTTCTAGGGCTGTTGTTGGAGCTGGGCCCCCAGTCGTTTACGCAATGTTTGTGCAAGAAGGAACCCGGGGTCAAGACGCAAGCAGACGTTGGCGGCCGCCGCGGCGGGTCCGATCTCCGTCGGCGAAAGGCTCAGGTGGTAGGCCTGGTAATACCAGACATCGGAGCGCATGGGGGCGATGCCGAGCGCGCGCACGAAGCAGTCCCCTCCCTCCACCCAGCGGTACTGCATGTCGAGTCCCGTGCCGCGCCGGATCCAGAATTCCGCAACGACGCGGCACAGGCCGAGCGCGCGGTCGGCATCGCGGACGGCGTCGGCGCCGAGCGCCACCGTCTTCGCGGGCTCGGCCAGCGCAAGCAGTGTCTCGGCGTAGGCCTTGTCGGACCAGGCCTGCGCGTTCGTGGGATCGAGCGCCACCGCGCGGGCCAGCCTGGCCCGCACGTCGGCGAGCTCAGCACCCTGCTTGGAGTCGTCCTCGCCCGCCTTCGCCATCCGGTCGATCGCATGCCGCGCCGTGTACCTGAGCTGCTCGGCCTGGTAATTGGGGATGACCCACAGCACCGTCGAGCCGAGCGCCACCGCGGCCGTGCACACCGCGGCGGCACGCGCGAACGCGGACGGTCTCGCCTCCGCTCCCTCCTCGGGGCGCCTCCCGGGCCACGCCTCCCGCGTCACCAGCGCCGCAAGGGTCGCGGCTGTCATCGCGAGAGCGGGTATCTTCAGGTGGAAGTCGATCAGCAGGTGAAGGGCGAAGGCGAGCAGCCCGGTGCAGGCCGCTCCCGCGAGCCCGCGGGCGCGCAGGCACCTCCAGCCGACGACCGCCGCCGCACCGAAGAAGAGCCCGAAGCCGACGGCGCCGTAGTCGGAAAGGGTGTTGATGTAGTCGCTGTGGGCGTAGACCGGCTGGTCCCTAAAGCCCTCGGGCCGGAACCGCTCAAAGAGGATGTCAAAGCTGCCCGCACCCCCGCCGAACGCAGGGTGCTCCTTGAAGATTCCGTAGGCCCCGCGCCAGAGGATGGGGCGCGAGTGTTC
>CAYNLL010000023.1:0-15154 GCA_964398015.1 uncultured Opitutaceae bacterium
TTCGGCTGCGGCTTGTTCAGGCTGCCGGAGACGATCTGGTTGGACTCGATGTCCTTTCGCCCGGTCAGCGCCGGCATGTCGCTCTTGCCCTTGGGCGTCGGCTTCTCCTGGGCGACCTGCTGGTTGCGGTCGCTGAAATTGTTGGTCTTGTCCGGAATGTTCTCCGGCGCGTTCGGATTGGCCTCGACGAACTTCTGGGGGATCTTGGGGACCGGCTTGGGCTTCGGCTCGTCCGGCAGGACCTGGATGTTGAAATGCGGAGCCATCCTGGGCGCCGCGACATGGCTCGTCTCCGCCCGGAAGACCCGGGGAATCAAAAGCAGCAGGATCAGGTGCACCAGGACCGTCGCGATCGCGGCGATCTGCACGGAGCGGGTCTCGTCCCGTTCGGAAAGCCAGGGCAGGACCCGGCGGGTCCGTTCTGTCTTTTCGGCTTTGGGCGGAGGGGGGGCGAGGAGTTGGCTCATGAAGTTCCCGCAGCAGGATGGCGGGAATTAAACGAGCAGACCGCACCGGGTCAAAATTTGTTTCGTCGTTTCGAGCGGAAGGCCCATAATATTGCTGAAGGAGCCCTGGTAGCCGGACACGATCAATTCCCGGTGCTCCTGGATGGAGTAGCTGCCGGCCTTGTCCAGGGTGTGCACCTTCCCGAGATAGGCGTCGATCGCCGCCTCATCCAGTTCATGGAACGTCACTTCGCTCGCCACCCCTTCGTCCCAGCGCAGGCCCGAGGCGGCGTGCCGGAAGGCGAGACCGGTGAACACCGTGTGCGTGCGTCCCGCCAGACGCCGCAGCATCGCGCGGGCCTCGCCCAGGTCGGCGGGCTTGTTGAGCACCGTCCCGTCGATGAAGACCGTGGTGTCCGCCCCGAGGACGTACGCAGCGGGGTGCCGCCCGGCCACCCACTCGGCCTTGAGCGCCGCGTTGTGCGCCACCAGGCCCCGCGGATCGGCGTCGGCCGCCTCGAATTCCACGATCTCCGCCACCACGATGGTGAAGGGCAGGCCGAGTGTGGCGAGCAGCTCCCGCCGCCGCGGCGAGGCGGAGGCGAGGATGAGCGCGGGTTCGGATTGGGCCTCGGGCATGGGCGTGCAGGTATGAACCGGCGGAGCCGAACCTGGCAAGCCCATGTCCGGCGCCGCTTTGCACTCATCACTTGTCAGTGCCCCAAGGTTCGCGCATTACTGGCTGCTTAGCACGTCCCGGACAACGTTTTCCCACCTCCGCCCATGCGACTCGGCCTGGCCCAGATCAATTCCACCGTCGGCGACCTTTCCGGCAACCGCCGCAAGATCCTGGACGCCTATGCGGCGCTGGTCGGGCAAGGCGCCGAGCTGGTGATCTTTCCCGAGCTGATCGTCTGCGGCTACCCGCCGCGGGACCTCCTCTTCAAGCGGCAGTTCGTGGCCGACACCGAGGACTCGCTCCGCCAGATCGCGCTCGCCGTCGGCGACATTCCGGCGCTCGTCGGCACGGTGGAGAAAAACACCTCCGGAGAGGGCCGGCCGTTCTACAACGCGGCGGCCTTCTGCCACCGGGGCAAGATCGTCGCGATGGCCCGCAAATGCCTGCTGCCCACCTACGACGTGTTCGATGAGGACCGGTATTTCGAACCGGCGGCCCAGCCCATGATCGTCAACTACGCGGGCGCGCGCGTCGGCATCACGATCTGCGAGGACATCTGGACCCACCCGGCGATCAGCACCCGCCGGCTCTACCACGGCCTGGATCCGGTCAAGCAGCTCGCCGAGCAGGGGTGCGACCTGATGATCAACATCTCGGCCAGCCCCTGGCACAACGAAAAGGGCGGCGTCCGCCAGACCCTCGTGACCGACGCCGCTTTCGAGCTGGACTGCCCGGTGGCCTACGTGAACGCGGTCGGCGGCAACGACGAGCTGATCTTCGACGGGCGTTCGCTGGTGGCCGACGCCTCCGGCCACGTGGTCGTCGGCCTGGCGGCCTTCGCCGAGGAACTCCAGGTGGTGGAGATCGCGCTCGAGCCGAGCCAGTCCGGGGCGCAGGCCCGGCGGCTCGCCCCCTCCTTCGAGCAGTCCGACCTGGCCGACATCTTCGCCGCCCTGACCCTCGGCCTGCGCGACTACGTGCGCAAGAACGGCTTCACGAGCGCCCTGATCGCCCTCTCGGGCGGCATCGATTCGGCCGTCGTCGCGGTGATCGCCGCGGCCGCCTTCGGCCCGAAGAACGTGATCGCGGTCTCCCTGCCCTCGGCGATCTCCTCGCAGCACTCCAAGGACGATGCGCGCATCCTGGCCGAGAACCTCGGCCTGCGCTTCGAGACGCTCAGCATCGAAGGTCCGGTCGCCGCCTGCGAGGCGGTGCTCGCCCCGATCTTCGCCGGCCGGCCCCGCGACGTGACCGAGGAGAACATCCAGGCGCGGATCCGCGGCGTCCTGATGATGGCGCTGTCGAACAAGCTGGGGGCGATCCTCCTGACCACCGGCAACAAGAGCGAGATGGCCGTCGGCTACTGCACCCTCTACGGCGACATGTGCGGCGGCCTCGCCGTGATCTCGGACGTGTTCAAGACCCAGGTCTACGCGCTCGCCAACTGGATCAACGCGGAGGCGAGGCGGGCCGGTCGGACTCCGCCCATCCCCCAGTCGAGCATCGACAAGCTCCCGAGCGCCGAGCTGCGCCCCAACCAGACGGACCAGGACAGCCTGCCCCCCTACGACGTGCTGGACGCCGTGCTGAAGGGGTACGTCGAGGAGGGGCTCTCCCGCAGCGACCTCGTCGCGCAGGGGTTCTCGGAGCCGGTCGTGTCCGACGTCGTGCGCAAGGTCGACCTGAACGAATACAAGCGCAAGCAGGCGGCGCCCGGCCTCAAGATCACCCCGCTTGCCTTCGGCGTGGGGCGCCGCATCCCGATCGTGCAAAAATACGTGAGCCGATGAACGCCTCCGAGGAACTCTTCGCCCGCGCGCTCAAGCTGATCCCCGGGGGCGTCAACTCGCCGGTGCGCGCCTTCCGCTCGGTCGGCGGCTCGCCGTTCTTCGTCACGTCCGCGCGGGGCGCGACGCTCACCACCGCGGACGGCCGCGAGCTCATCGACTTCGTGTGCACTTGGGGTCCGGCGATCCACGGCCACAACCACCCCAGGATCAAGAGCGCCATCGCCGATGCGCTCGAAAACGGCACGAGCTTCGGCACGCCCAACCCCTACGAGGTGCGCATGGCCGAGCTCATCCACAGGCTCGTCCCCTCGGTCGAGAAGGTCCGGATGTGCAACAGCGGCACCGAGGCGACCATGTCCGCCGTCCGGCTCGCCCGGGGATTCACCGGGCGCGACAAGATCATCAAGTTCTCCGGCTGCTACCACGGGCATTCCGACTCGCTCCTGATAAAGGCGGGGTCCGGCGCGCTCACCCACGGGCACCCGGACAGCGCTGGCATCCCTGAGGCATTCGCCCGCGAGACGCTGGTGCTGCCGTTCAACGACGCGCCGGCGGTGGACGCGGCGTTCGCCGCGTATCCCGGGCAGGTCGCCGCGGTGATCCTCGAGCCCTACCCCGCGAACGTCGGCCTCATCCTTCCCGCGCCGGGGTTCCTCGCGCACCTGCGCGCCGCGTGCACGCGCGCGGGCGCGCTCCTCATCTTCGACGAGGTCATGACCGGCTTCAGGCTCGCGCGCGGAGGCGTCCAGGAGCTCGAGGGCATCGTCCCCGACCTGACCGCCCTGGGTAAGATCATCGGCGGGGGCCTCCCGGTCGGAGCCTTTGGCGGCCGCGCCGACATCATGGACCGGATCGCCCCGCTCGGGCCCGTGTACCAGGCGGGCACGCTGAGCGGCAACCCGCTCGCCATGGCGGCCGGGATCGCCGCGCTGGAGCTCCTTGAGGAGACGCTGCCCTATGCTCGGCTCGACGCGCTCGGGTGCCAGGTGCGCGACGCCCTCGCGGGCGCCTGCAAGACCAAGGGCATCGCGGCCCAAGTGCCCCAGACCGGCTCGATGTTCTGCGTCTTCTTCACGCCCACGCCCGTGCGCGACTACGCGAGTGCGCTCACCGGCGACGCCAAGCTGTTCGCCCGCTTCTTCGCCGGATGCCTCAAGGAGGGCGTCTACCTGCCGCCCAGCGCCTATGAGACCGCGTTCATCAGCACGGCCCATGAGGGCGCCTCCATCGACCGGGCCTGCGAGGTCATGCAGTCGGTCCTTTTGGCCCTCTGAGGCCTCGCCAATGCGCCGCGGAGCACTCAGTTTCGGGGCACCTGCGATGGGCCGAATCCTCCTTACCCTCTTTCTCTTGGCGTTCGCCTGCGGCCTGAGGGCCCAGCCCGTCTCCGGCGAAGTGCTGCCCCTGGCGGAGGTCAAGGCGGGCCAGCGCGGCGAGGTCTGGACGGTCTTTCAGGGCACCAAGCCGGAACCCTTTGCCGTCGAGGTGACGGGCATCGTGCGCAACGCGCTCGGGCCGGGAAAATCGATCATCCTGTGCAGGCTCACCGACCCGCGCGTCCAGAACATGGGCGCCGTCGCCGGCATGAGCGGCAGCCCGCTCTACATCGAGGGCCGTTACGCGGGCGCGCTCAGCTACCAGGTCCAGCAATTCGAGACTGTCCGCTTCGCGGGCTTCACCCCCGCGGCCGACATGGCCGAGGTCGCGGACCGCGTGGACGAGGGGGCGCCCTCGCAGGGCGGCGGCACGGCGGATGCGCCGGCGCCGGGAGGCGCGGCCGGCGGCCCATCCCAGACCTTCCAGGCAATGAGGCCCGTGTTCGCGCTCGGCGGGGTCTCGCCGAGGACCGCCGAGATCATGGCCCCCCAGTTCGCTTCGATGGGAATGGGCGTCGTGGCGCTCGGAGGGAGCAGCCAGGGCGAGGAGGCGGCGCTTCCCCCGGACGCGGCGCTCCCCGGGCTTCGGCCCGGGGACGCGGTCTCCGTCGCCCTCACCACGGGCGACATCACGCTCGCGGGCACCGGAACGGTGTCGCGCGTCGACGGCAACCGAATCGTGGCGTTCGGCCATCCGATGCTCGGGCTTGGCGACGTGCAGTTCCCGATGTGCTCGGCCGACGTGGTCGCGATCCTGCCGTCAAACCTGCAATCGGTGAAGATCGCGAACATTGGGCCCGTCATCGGTTGCATCAGCGAGGACCGCATGTCGGCGGTGTCCGGGCTGCTGGGGCCGGGCCCCGAGATGACCGAGGTCGAGGTCGTCGCCGGGCGGCGGGGATCGGCGCAGCGGACGATCCGCTTCCAGGTCGTGCGCGACCGGCGCGTCGCCCCGATGATCATGCTGACGGGCGTCGTGGAGTCCGTATTCGGGTCGAACGACGCGGGCGCGTCCGAGGGTTTCCGGATCGTGACCACCGTCACCTTCTCCCCGACGCAGGTGGTCACGCGGGAGTCGGTCTACGCGGGGCCGCAGGGTTTCATCGCGGGCCTGATCGAGTTCTTGGGCGGCCTCCAGGGCGAGCTCCAGAACCCGTTTGAGAAGGCGCTTCCCCGGCGCGTCGACTTCCGCGTGGAGCCGCTCGACGCGAACCCCGCGGTGACGGTGGAGCAGTTCCAGGTGTCGCGCACCGTGGTGCGCGCCGGGGGAACCCTCGAGGTCACGCTCGGATGGCGCAGCTTCCAGGGCGCACGTGAGACGTCGACGGTCCTCATCCCCGTCGACCCGTCGTGGGCGGGGAGGACCCTCGAGGTCGTCGCCGTGCCCGGCCGCGTCCTCGACGAGCTGACCGGCCATGGGCACTCCTTCCGACCGGGCCAGCTGCGCAGCTTCGACGCGTACCTCGAGGCCATGAGGGACAGCCGGCCCGAGGACGGCCTGTGCGTCGCCGTCGTGGAGAGGTCCGCGCTCTTCTTCGACCAGGACGTGTCGACCCCGGACGTCCCGGCGTCGATCGAGAGGATCGCCGGGGGCTCCGACTCCACGCGCTACCAGAGGCGCGAAGCCCTTGTCGCGCTGTGGGAGACGCGCGTCCTCCAGGGCAAGGTCTCCTTCACGGACTTCCACCGGACGGTCCGCGTCGAGGAATGATCAGGCCCAAGCCCCCCACTTCATGCCCAAGAAAAAGACCCTGAGGCCGCTTACCGTCGCGCTTGCGCTGGCCCTCGCGGCGCTCCCCCTGCGCGCGGACCCCCTCTCCAAGAAGACCGACATAGACTTCTACCGCGACGTTTCCAGCCGCGACCTCCACGGCCTGGCGACGCGCTCGGACGGCCGCCTGGTGGGCGGCCCCGTCCTCACGGACCTCGAGGGCAAGCCCGTGAGCGAGCTGCTGTGGTGCCTTGAGCCCGCGGCGGGCGGCGCGTGGATCGTCGGGGGCGGCCCGGGGGGCCGCATCCTCGAGGTGTCGGCCGACTTCGCGTCCGGGACCTACCTCGCGAAGGAGATCATCAAGCTGGGCGAGCTCCAGGTCTACGCGCTCGCGTCGCTCAAGGACGGCTCCATCCTCGCGGGCACCTCGCCGGCGGGCGGATTGTACCTGGTCCGGGGCGGCAGGGTGGCCGCCCGCACGGGCCTGCCGGCGGACTCCATCTTCGACCTGAGCGTGTCTTCCGACGGAAAATCCGCCCTTGTCGCGACGGGAAACCCGGGCCGGATCTACCGGGTCGACCTTGCCGCGTTCGCCTCGGCCGGAGTCTCCGCCGACCGCATCAGCGACGCGAAGACGCTCGCCGCCAGGGGCGTCACGCTCTTCGGCGAGGCCGGCGACCGCAACCTCCGGCGCATCGCCCGCCTCTCGGACGGGAGGATCGCCGCCGGGTCCGCTCCCAAGGGCAACATCTACCTCTTCGCGCCCGACGGGGGCGCCCCCTTCATCGCCCAGGAGAACCGGGACGCGGAGGTGACCGACCTGCTGGCGGACCCGAAGGGCGGCTACTTCGCCACCATCGTGTTCTCCGGGGGCGAGATCCACCCGGTCGCGACGAACCTCCAGGCGACGGGCCAGCCGGAGGCCACCGTGAACGTGGTGGAGGGCGCGCCGGCTCCCAGCCCGAGCCCCAACCCGACGCCGGCGCCGAACCCGGCGGGCGCGAGGCCGCGGTTCAACCCCGCGGAGATCCTGAACGCCCCGCAGCAGGTCGAGCACTTCCAGGGGAGGAGCACGCTGCAGAGGTTCTCCGAGGACGGATTCCCCGAGGCCCTCGCCGCGCGTCAGGGCGTCGCCTTCTACCGCATGTGCCTCCAGGGCGACCTCATCGTCATCTCGGGCGGAGAACAGGGGGAGATGTCGGGGTACGACCTCGCGGTGCGCCAGTCACTGACCTTCGCGGGGAGTGCGTCGTCGCAGGTCAACGCGCTCGAGCCCGTCCCGGGATCGCCCGGCAAGTTCTTCGCCGTTCGCAACAACGCCCCGGGCTTTGCCGTCCTTGACTTCAACGCGGCCTCGCCGAGGACCGCCCAGACCAAGCGCGTGGACCTGGGGGCGCCCGCGCGCCTCGGCGCGCTCAGGTTCAACCGGGAGCGCGACATCGACCCCGCCCAGATGTCGCTCTCCATCCGGACGACAAACGCCGAGAACGAGACCGACGGGTGGAGCCCGTGGATCCTGATGGCGGACGCGGACGGCTGGAGGGCCGCGGCGCCCACGGGCCGCTACGCCGAGCTGCGCGTCTCCATTGCGGCCTCCTCGAAGCCCACCCTGGAACTCGACAAGGCGTCCCTCTACTTCCTCACCCAGAACCGCCGTCCGCAGCTCCAGGACTTCCGGCTCCTCTCCCCGAACTTCGCGATCGTGGTCCCCCCGGAGATGCCCCCGCCGGTCACCACCACCGTGGGCCAGCTGGTCCAGTCGGGTGACCGGGACGGCGATCGCCGCAGGTCCGGATTCATGGGAAGCCAGGTCTACGCCTCGCCTGGCACGCGCGTGGTGTTCTGGACCGTGAGCGATCCCGACGGCGACAACCTCGTCTACACGTTCTCGATCCGCCACGACGGGGACCCTGAGTGGACCGACATCGCCGTGGACAGCAAGGACTCCTACGTGCAGTTCGACACGCTTCACCTCAGGGAGGGCACGTGGTTCACGCGGCTTGTGGCCAAGCAGGCGGCCCCGAGGCCGGCGGCCGAGCGCCTGTCCGTTGCGTTTGAGACCGACGACCTCGTCGTCGACCACACCCCGCCCGAGATCGAGGAGGCGACCGTGCGCCGCGAGGGCGGCAAGGTCATCGTGACCCTGAAGGGCAAGGACGCCCTCTCCCTCCTCGACAGCGCCGAGTTCACGTTCAACAACGGCGTCCACGAGGTCGTCGAGCAGCCGGCCGACGGCATCCTCGACGGCCGGGAGGAGACCTTCGTCCTCGAGATCCCGGCGGCGCGCGTGGCCGGCGCGACCTCCGTCGAGGTCACGCTTTACGACTCGGCCGGAAACGGGGCCACCCGCAGGCTCGCGCTTTAGGCGCGGGGGACCGCTCAGGCCCTCGGGTGGGCCTTGTCGTAGACATCCTTCAGGCGGGCGATGCTCACGTGGGTGTACACCTGCGTCGTCACGAGGTGCGAATGCCCGAGGAGCTCCTGCACGATCCGAAGGTCGGCGCCGGCGTTGAGCAGGTGGGTCGCGTAAGAGTGCCGCAGCTTGTGGGGCGTGAGGTCGAGTGGCAGCCCGGCCAGACCGAGGTGGCGCTTGAGCATGAGCTGGACGGCGCGCACCGTCATGCGGCTGCCATCGGCCGAGCACAGGACCGGGTCCGCGGGCCCTGACGCCGGCGCGAACTCCCGGGCAAACTTGACGAGGACGGCGCATGCGACCCGGCCGAGGGGGCAGACGCGCTCCTTGCGCCCCTTCCCCATCACCCGAGCGACCCCCTCGCCGGGCTCGACCGCCCCGTGGTTGAGGCCGACCAGCTCGCTCACGCGCAGGCCGGCCCCGTAAAGAAGCTCCATGGCCAGCCGGTCGCGCCAGGCCGTGAAGGCGTCGCAGCCCCCGCTCTCGAGAAGGCGCTGGGGGCTCGCCAGCAGCGCCTTGGCCTGCTCCTCCGTCAGGAACTGGGGCAGCCTCCTCTCGAGCTTGGGGAGCGGGGCGCCTGCGAAGGGATTCCGCTTCAGGCGCCCCTTCCGCATCCAGAACCTGCAGAGGGCCCTCAGGCCCGACACGTGGTTGTGCAGCGTGCGCCGACCGTAGCGCCGCTGGGCCTCGATGACGAAGTCGCGGATCTCGCGGGAGCCGAGGGCATCGATGCCCTTCGCCCAGAGTCCCGCGGAGGCAAGCCATCGGTAGAAATCCTCGAACGCCGTGCGGTAGTTGCGCACCGTGTAGGGCGAGCACCTGCGCTCGTGCTCGAGGTGCTCGCCGAACGGCGACCACCAGGAGCTGACGACGCCCTCAGGCAGGGGCTGCGGCTTTTTGGACGCGTCGCTCGGCATTGCGCATAAGCCCATCCGCGTGGCGCCTCAGGCTTCCCTCGGGGTCCAGGCCCCGGGCCTGCGCCGCCGCCGCGAGCTCGAAGAGCATCCGGCCCAGGGACGCGTCGTCGAGGCCCGAAGCCAGGGCCTCGACCCTCGCCGCATCGACGCCCGCCTCGGACGCGAGCCCCTTCTTCCCGAGCTGCTTCGAGGCCGACTCTGCGTACATGAGGGCGGGGAGCCGCGGCGGGAGCTCCTTGAAGAGGGATGCCAGGGCGGCGCCGCGGGCGCGCTTCTCGCCGGCCTTGATCTGCTCCCACTGGGTGAGGACCTGCTCCGAGGTCTCGAGCTTGCCTTCGCCGAAGACATGGGGGTGGCGGCGCACCAGCTTCTCGTTCACCTCCCGCGCTACCTCCTCGAGATCGAAATGCCCGGCCTCCTGCGCCAGCTGGGCGTGGAAGATGACCTGGATGAGGACATCCCCCAGTTCCTCGCGCATGTGCGGCATGTCCAAGCGGTCGATCGTGTCGAGCAGCTCGCTGCATTCGTCGATGAGGCAGCGGGCCAGGCTCTGGTGCGACTGCTCCTGGTCCCACGGGCATCCACCGGGTCCCCTCAGCCGCGCGATCGTGTGGCGAAGCTCGTCGATGGCGCTCATTTCCACGAGGATGGGCCGCTTTTGATGGCGGTGACAAGGATTCTGGTCTGGTTTTCGCGCGCCTGGTATAGTTTCGTGGTGGGTGTGACCGACAAGCTCGCAGAGATCATGGCGTTCAAGCGCAGGGAGATCGCGTCCCGGATAAGGCGCGTCTCCGAGGCGGAGCTTGCGAGGCTCGACGCCTTCCTGCCCCGGCCGCGCCCGTTCGCGGACGCCCTGCGCCGGCCCGACGGCCGCCTCGCGGTCGTGGCCGAAATTAAGCGGCGCTCCCCCTCGGCGGGGGACATCGCGAGGGACGCGTCCTCGACGGATCAGGCCCAGCGGTACCGCGCCGCAGGCGCTGACGCGCTCTCGGTGCTCACCGACATGGAATACTTCGGAGGATCGCTCGACGACCTGCGCGGCGTGGCCGCCCTTTTCAAGGGGGACCCGTCAGCGCCCCCCTGCCTGCGGAAGGACTTCATGGTGCACCCGGTCCAGGTCGTCGAGGCGCGCGAGTCCGGCGCCAGCGCGATCCTGATCATCGTCAGGGCGCTGGACGACAACGAGATCCGGGCCCTCTTCGCCGCCGCCAGGGCGGCGGGGCTGTCCTCCCTCTTCGAGGTGCATTCCGAAGTCGAGCTCGGGCGGGCCATCGCGCACGGGGCGGAGATCATCGGTGTCAACAACCGGGACCTGGCGTTGTTCCGCACGGACCTCTCGCTGAGCGAAAGGCTGATACCGCAGCTCCCGCCGGGAGTCATCGCCGTCAGCGAGAGCGGAATCACCACGCCGGCGGACGCCCTGCGCGCGCGCCGGGCGGGGGCCCACGCCGTGCTTGTCGGCGAGGCCCTGATGCGCTCGGCGGACCCGTCCGCGCTGGTCGCGTCCTTCCGGGCCGCCTGAACGGCCAGCCGATGGCCCTCACCCCCACCGGAACCCGCGAGCTGCTCGCGCGGCTCGGCCACACGCCCAAGCGCTTCCTCGGGCAGAATTTCCTTGTGGACGGCAACATCGTGCGCAAGTCGCTCGAGCTCGCGCGGGTCACCGCGGGAGACACGGTGGCCGAGATTGGCCCCGGCCTGGGAACCCTGACCGGGGCGCTCCTCGAGGCGGGCGCCGCGGTCTGGGCGGTGGAGCGCGACCGCGCGCTCCACGGCTACCTGGAGGAGGGCCTGGCGGCGCGGTTCCCGGGGACGCTTCACCTGATCGAGGGCGACGCCGTCGAGCTGCCCCTCGCCGGACTGCCGCCGGAGCGGGCCGACGGGTGCAAGGTCGTCGCGAACCTGCCCTACGCCATTTCCACGCCATGGATGGACGCCGTGCTGTCCGGGCCGCTTCCTTCGAGGATGGTCCTCATGCTGCAGCGCGAGGCTGCGGAGCGCTACGCGGCGGCCCCGGGGGGCCGGAGCTTCGGGGCGGTCTCCATCTTCCTCCAGGCGGCATACGACACGGCTCCTGGCCACAGGGTGAGCGCCGCGTGCTTCTACCCGCGGCCGGAGGTGGATTCGACGCTCCTGCACCTCGTCCGGAAGGAGCGTCCGTACGTCTTCTCCGCCGCCCACAAGGCTGTTGTCCGCCGGTGTTTTCAGCAGCGGCGCAAGCAGATCGGGGCCATCATGAGGGAGGGGCTCGGGGAGCGCGGGGCAATATGGGCGGAACTTCTCGCCGCGGAGGGCCTCTCTACCACGGTGAGAGCTGAAGCCATACCTGTTCCCGTCTGGATCCGCCTCGCCTCGGGCGAGGCAGGAGCGGCTTGAAAGCCGCCGCCGTTCCTCCATCCTCTGTCTCTCGGAAATGACGCGCGCCCTTTACGCCCTGCTTGGAGTCGCGGCCGCCGCGACGGGCCTGGCCCAGGATCCCGGCCCCGCGCTGGTCGGCTCGGTCGACGGGAACCTGTACGTGTCGCCCTCCGGGGAGTTCAAGATGGAGATCCCCGTGCTTCCGGCCCTCGGGGGCGTCATCCACGACACCGAGAACGTCGTCACCTTCCGCGACAATTTCGGCCTCCAGATCACGGTCGGCGCGTTCCTGCAGGACGCGTCGCAGCGCTGGGAGCTCTCCACGCGCGGGAACAAGGACTACCTGATCTATTTCTTCACCAACTTCGTCCTCGTGGACCTGAGGCGCTTCTGCGCGGAGTCTCACATTGAGAGCGCCGGCTACTCCTCCGACCTCCTCGACGGGGCGCTCTTCACCTATGTCCTGCTGCCGGGAGGCTCCGTATTCGCGACCGGCCAGGTCTTCGCGCCGGATGGCCCGCCGCCGGTGGCCAAGCGCGGCAACCTTGTCTTTGTCCGGAACGGCTACGTCTACGTCATCAGCAGCGAGCTGTCCGAGAGGGTGACCGAGGGGTCCCACTACAAGAAGACGACGGAGGAGGAGGACCGGCTCCTGCGCGCGCGGCTGGTCGACATCGTCAAGAAGATCCAGTTCGCCAAACCGGCCGCGCCTAAGGCGCCCTAGCCGGCGCCCCGCACATGCCCGTGGCGAACCTGATCGTTTTCCTGGTCATCGGGGGCCTCGCCGGCTGGTGCGCCGGCGTCATCTCGAAGGGCCGCGGCTTCGGCCTCCTCGGCAACGTCGTCGTCGGGATCGTCGGCGCCTTCATCGGCGGCCTCTGCTTCGGGCTGCTCGGGATCGTCGCCTACGGCTTCATCGGGCGCTTCATCTTCGCCGTCCTGGGCGCGCTCCTCTTCACCTGGCTGCTGGGTTTCGTCAAGAAGTGACGCCCGGCGCCGGGCGTCACATGTGGGCGATGATCCCTGTCCCGAACTCGGAGCACTTGACCTCGGTGGCTCCCTCCATCTGGCGCGCAAAGTCGTAGGTGACCTTCTTCGAGGCGATGGCCCCGTTGAGGCCCTTCAACACGAGGTCGGCGGCCTCGGTCCACCCCATGTACCTCAGCATCATCTCGCCCGAGAGCACAACGGAGCCCGGGTTCACGACGTCCTTGTTCGCGTACTTCGGGGCCGTGCCGTGCGTGGCCTCGAAGATGGCGTGGCCGGAAATGTAGTTGATGTTGCCGCCCGGCGCGATCCCGATGCCCCCGACCTGCGCCGCCAGGGCGTCGGAGAGGTAGTCGCCGTTCAGGTTGAGGGTCGCGATCACGTCGAAGTCCGTGGGCCGCGTCAGGACCTGCTGGAGCGTGATGTCGGCGATGGAGTCCTTGATCACGAGGCCCGCGCCGGGCTTTCCCTCCGGGATCTTGCACCAGGGGCCGCCGTCGATCTCGACCGCGCCGAAGAACTCCTTTGCAACCTTGTAGCCCCAGTCCCGGAACGCGCCCTCCGTGAACTTCATGATGTTGCCCTTGTGCACGATCGTGACGCTCTTGCGCTTGTTCAGGATGGCGTAGGAGATCGCGCTGTGGATCAGCCGCACGCTTCCGGAATAGCTGACGGGCTTGATGCCCACGCCGACCTGGACCTCCGAGGGGAAGCCCTTTGCACCCACTTCGGCCCAGAAGGACTCCGCCTTCTCCTTCGTGCTGAAGCGTATCTTTTCAAAAGACTTGGGAAATTCCTTGGCGATGAAGTCCAGGACCTTCTGGGAGTCGGGCGTGCCCGCGGCAAACTCGATCCCGGCGTAGATGTCCTCCGTGTTCTCGCGGAAGATCACCATGTTGACCAGCTCCGGGCGCTTCACCGGCGAGGGGACGCCGACGAACCACTGCACCGGGCGCAGGCACACATAGAGGTCGAGCATTTGGCGCAGCGCGACGTTGAGCGAGCGGATGCCGCCGCCCACGGGCGTGGTCAGCGGGCCCTTGATGCCGACGATGTACTCCTTGAACGCGCCGACCGTGTCGTCCGGCAGCCACGTGTTGAACCGCTTGAAGCTCTCCTCGCCGGCGAACACCTCGAACCACGAGATCCTCCTCTTGCCGCCATACGCCTTGGCGACCGAGGCGTCGAGGACGCGGACCGCGGAGGCCCAGATGTCGGCCCCCGTGCCGTCCCCCCTGATGAAGGGGATGACCGGATTATCCGGGACAATGAGTTTGCCGGCTTCTTTGGAGATCTTTCCGCCCGCGGGCGGGGTCACGTCTTTGTAGGCCATAGGTGGAGTCTTGATGGGGAACGGGAGTCGGCTCAAGCCTTGAGGCTCGCGCAGAAGGACGCGAGCCTTGCCGCTCCCTTGGCGATCGTCTCGTCGCTGGTGGCGTAGCTCAGGCGCACGTAACCCTCGGCCCCGAACGCGGAGCCGGGCACGACGGCGACCTTCTCCTTCTCCAGCAGCCTGTCGCAGAACTCCAGCGAGGTGAGCCCGAACGACGAAATGTTGGGGAAGAGGTAGAAGGCGCCCTGCGCGAGGACGCAGGTCACACCCGGGATGGCCGAGAGCCTCCCGTGGAGCAGGAGCCGGCGCCGGTCGAACGCGGCGAGCATCTTCTCCAGCGAGGCCCTCGTCTTCTCCTTCTCCCTGAGCGCGGCGAGCGCCCCGTATTGGGCGAACGTGGTCGCGTTCGACGCGACCTGGCTCTGCAGCTCCGCGATCGCCTTGGCAATCGGCTGCGGGGCGACGGTGGTGCCGAGGCGCCACCCCGTCATCGAGTAGGTCTTCGAGAACCCGGAGCAGACGATCGTGCGCTCCTCGGCCTCCCTGCCGAGCGTGGCGAGGCAGGTGGTCTTCAGCCCGTCGTACACGAGGTACTCGTAGATCTCGTCCGAGAGGACGTAGAGGTTGTGCCGGATGGCGACCGCCATCAGCGCCTCGAGCTCGGCGCGCGTGTACACGGCGCCCGTGGGGTTCGACGGCGAGTTGAGGATGATGAGCCTCGTGCGCGGCGTGATCGAGGACTCGAGCTGGACCGGGGTGAGCTTGAATCCCGTCTTGTCCGTGGCGAGGACGGGCTTCGGGACCGCGCCCGCGAGCTTCGCCATCTCGGGATAGCTGACCCAGTAGGGCGCCGGGATGACGACCTCGTCGCCGGGCGAGCAGGTCGCCAGGATGGAGAGGTAGCACGAGAACTTCCCGCCGGGGCTCACGATCACCTGGCCCGGCGCGACCTTCAGGCCGTGGACGCTTGCGTACGTCTCCGCTATCGCCTTGCGCAGGTCCTCGATGCCGGTCGTGGGGACATACTTCGTCTTGCCCGCCTGGAGGGCGGCGGCGCAGGCGTCTTTGATGTGCTGCGGGGTGTCAAAGTCCGGCTCGCCCGCGGCGAAGCTGCAGACGTCCTCGCCCGCGGCCGTCAGCGCCT
>CAYNLL010000024.1:0-10979 GCA_964398015.1 uncultured Opitutaceae bacterium
CCAAGGAAGACGCCTCGGCGCCGGGGTCCCCCGCGCCAGCCCAAGGCCCATCCGCCCAAGCGGCCGCATGATGCGCGGCGCCCACGCCCGAGTCCCGACGCCCACCTTCCTATGAGCACCTCCCCCCGTCAGATGAGTATCGGGATGAATATCCTCGGCCTTGGCGGCCACCAGGCGGCTTGGCGGATCGGCGAGGTGCCCTCCAGCGCCCTCCAGGATGTGAAATACTTCCAGAACATTGCCCGGATGTCGGAACGGGGGACCCTCGACGCCATCTTCCTGGCGGACGGACCGGCATTGGCCGGGAGCGTCGCCGGCCAGCCGGCCGGCCGGCTCGAGCCCACGGTATTGCTCACGGCGGTCGCGTTGGCCACCGAGCGGATCGGCATCATTGCCACGGCCTCGACCACCTACAACAGCCCCTTCAACCTCGCCCGCCGGCTGGGATCGATGGACTTCATCAGCAACGGGCGCGCCGCCTGGAATGTCGTCACCAATGCGGGGGATGCCGCGGCCCAGAATTTTGGCCTCGGTGGAGCTCCGCTCCACGTTGATCGCTACGAACGCGCCGCGGAGTTTGTCGAGGTCGCGATCAAGCTCTGGGACAGCTGGGAGGATAGCGCCATCATCGGTGACCGGGTCGCCGGACGGTTCGCCGACGAGAGCAAGGTCCATGCGATCGATCATGTGGGAAAGCACTTCTCCGTGAAAGGGCCCTTGAACCTTCCGCGCAGTCCCCAGGGCCGGCCGGTACTGGTCCAGGCCGGTGGATCAGAAGGCGGCAAAGCCCTCGGCTCGCGGTACGCCGATGCCATCTTCTGCACCCAGACCACGCTTGAGGACGGCGTCGCCTTTTACGACGAGATGAAGGCCCGCGCCCGCGGCTGGGGCCGCGATCCCGAGCATCTGAAGATCATGCCTGGTCTGTCTACGGTGATTGGCAGCACGGAGGAGGAGGCGAACCGGCGCTGCGACGAGCTCGACGCCTATCAGGGGCCTGATGGGGCGCTCGCGCAGGTCGCGCAGCGGATCGGAATCCCGCTTAAGGAACTCGACCTCGACGGGCCCTTGCCCTGGAAGCGACTCGGCGACCTGACGCCGCCGGAGAAGGGGTCACACGGCTTCTTCGAGGCGCAAATCAAGCTCGCAAAGCGGGAGAACCTGACGGTTCGACAGCTCTCCAAGCGGATTCGCAGCGGACATCGGTTGGCGGTCGGGTCTCCCGCCCAGATTGCGGACACCCTTTCCGAGTGGTTCCTAGCCGGCGCGGCCGACGGGTTCAACCTGATGCCCGATTACTTCCCATCCGGGGCGGAGATCTTCGTTGATCACGTCGTGCCCATACTCCGCCGGCGCGGATTGTTCCGCCACGAGTATACCGGATCCACGCTCAGGGAACATCTCGGGATTCCGCGGCCCGTGAGCCAGTACGCGGTGCGCCAAGCGGTCCGTTCAGCCTAACCCAGTCACCATCCTCCCACCGCCTCTCCAACCTTCCATGTCTACAATCGTACTAATTTCCGGCAGCCCATCGGCGTCCTCGAAAACGGCGGCTCTGCTCGCGTACGCGCGCGATCAACTCGCCGCCGAGAAGATCACCGCCACGATCGTCAGCGTCCGTGATTTCCCGCCGGAGGACCTGATCCTAGGCAAGTACGACAGCCCGGCCTTCGACCAGGTAAAAAAGCTGATCGACGGGGCCTCCGGGTTGGTCGTCAGTACCCCAATCTACAAGGCGGCCTATTCCGGGGCTTTGAAGACCCTGCTCGATATTCTCCCGCAATCGGCTCTCCGCGGAAAGACCGTGTTGCCTATCGCGACCGGCGGCTCGTTCAACCACGTGCTTGCGATCGACTATGCGCTCAAGCCCGTGCTTTCGGCACTGGGAGCGACGGATCTACTCCAAGGCGTCTATATCGTGGACAAACAGCTGGCGGTGCTACCTGACGGAGAGCTGGGTTTCTCCGACGATGAGGTGCGGCTCCGGCTACGCGACGCGATCGCGCACCTAGTCGCGAACGTGAAGTCCGACGCGGTGAACAACTGAGCCAACTCTCCTATGTCTGCCTTGCTCGCATCTTACCCTGATCTCACCCAACGGCCGCCGCGGTCTCCGCGAGTCCGTTTGGGAGGGTTCGTGATCCTGCCTCGTATGCTCGACAAAGGTCGAGCCCACATTGCCGGAAAGGTAGGCGATTACATATTTAACTCCAGCCTGGATAAGAGGTTCCTGGGCTTCGTGAAGATTGATGCCGAGGCGCTGCTCTCTGAGTTAGTGGCTGGCCGCGTCGATGGCGATGTCCTGACCTGGATCGCCGAGACGGGCGGCCATCGGCCCAGCGAATGGGAGGTACTGCAATGGTCCTCCTTCCAGGAAGCCCGTACTGCCACGAGCCTGAAGGCGCGGGAACACGCGACCAAGCAGCTCGCAGCCCTCGCTCCGCATAGAACGGACGTCGTGACAGCGTTCGATTTTCTCGATCTCGACGACCATGTGTCCTTCGGTGGTCGAGCCTGAGTTGGCTCCGTTCCCATCGTGTCAACAACCACCGCCACATCGCCTCAGCTCTCGCCGGCCGCCAGCGATCTAGGATCGCTCGCAACCGGTCCCACCGGCCCAGCGAATCTCTCCTTCCGTTCAGAGGCTCAGCCCATCCCGGTCCCTGGCGCGAAGCGAGCGCGATCAGGCTGGCCTCGGTTCGCCAGGGTGCGCCCGGGATTGTTCCTGGCTGGGCTCTTCGTCCTATTGCTCGCCGTCGCGGCTGTGGCGCCGGGTTGGCTCACCTCGCGCGATCCGTTCGCGGCAAATGCCCGGCTCGCTTTTCGTGGACCCAGCGTGAACCATCTGTTTGGCATGGATGAGAACGGGCGAGACGTGCTCTCGCGCATTGTCTACGGGGTTCGTCCGTCGCTCTTCATGGGTTTTGGGGCTACGGCCATCGGACTTGGACTAGGCGTCGCGATCGGGCTCTTCGCGGGTCTCAATAGACAATCCGTGGATGGAATCTTGATGCGAGGGGTCGATGTCCTCCTGGCTTTTCCCCATATCCTCTTGGCGCTGGTGATCATCACGTTTTGGGGACAGGGAACTTACAATTCCATCTTGGCCGTCGGCATCGCCAACATACCCCGCTATGCGCGCTTGGTTAATGCGCAGGTGCATCTGGTGCGGCGAGCTCCCTACGTCGAGGCCGCCGTCACGTTGGGCCTGCGCTCGTCGGCCTTGGTCTGGCGGCATGTGCTGCCCAACGCAATCAAGCCGGTGCTAATCCTCTCCACCATTGGCATAGGGGAAACCATTGGATTTGGTGCTGCCCTTAGCTTCCTCGGCTTGGGCGCCCCGCCGCCGGCGCCCGAGTGGGGTTCGATGCTGTCCGTTGCCAATGAATTTCTGGCCAACGCATGGTGGTTGACCGTATTCCCGGCCCTCGCGATCACCCTGACCGTGATTTCCGTGACCTCTATCGGGCGGGAAATGTTGCTCCGTAGTGAAGGGAGGCGTTCGCCATGAGCGACGCCTTTTCCACGCTTGAGGCCGAGGCCCAGGAACTGGCCCGCGTTCTGAAGTTTCGGGCGTCTGCACCGGCCCATGCGCCGCTGCCGGTGGGCGCCCCGCTCATCGAGGTGGAGAATCTTCATGTCAGATTTGGTGCCGAAGGCCCGCCCGTCATCCGCGGCATCTCGTTGGCCGTGCGTCGCGGCGAATGCCTTGCGCTGGTCGGCGAATCCGGCTCCGGCAAGAGTGTCACGGCGCGCACCCTGGTTGGATTAGCCGGCCGAGGAGCAAGGGTCTCCGCTGATCGGCTGTCATTTGCTGATGAGAGCTTGGTGGGATACTCGGAGGCCCAATGGCGTTTGCTGCGCGGCAGCCGCGTTGGCTTTGTGATGCAGGACGCGCTCGGGTCGTTGGATCCCCTGCGCACGGTCGGAGCCGAGATCGCGGAGTCGCTTCGGCTACACACGTCCTTAGACCGTGACCAACGGGCAATCAAGGTGATCGAGCTGCTGCGCTCAGTGGAGGTCTCCGAGCCAGAGATACGGGCACGTCAGTATCCGCACCAACTCTCGGGAGGCTTTCGCCAGCGGGCGCTTATCGCCTCCGCCATCGCCTGCGGTCCGGAGCTATTGATCGCCGATGAGCCGACGACCGCTCTGGACGCGCTGGTGCAAACCAAGGTTCTCGACCTTCTGGCCTCCTTGCGGACGCCGGAAAAGGCGATGATCGTTGTCAGCCACGACTTCGCCGTGGTGTCGCGACTGGCCGACCGGGTCGCAGTCATGCACGAGGGATTGATTGTGGAGCAAGGATCCGTGGAGGAGATCCTTGGCAACCCCCAGCATCCCTATACGCGGAGCCTTATCGAAGCGGTCAAGTTTGTGCATGGCCGGGGCCGGCACGCCTCGGCAAGGCCGGCGACGCCGCAGGTGCCCGACAGGGCGGAACCCGTGCTCGCGGTCAAGGGAATCTCCAAGGCCTTTTCTGAACCGGACGGGAGAAAACGCACTGTGGTCTCGAACCTGTCGTTCGCGCTCCGCCCTGGGGAGACACTGGGAATTGTCGGCGAGTCAGGGTCGGGAAAAACCACCGCGATCCGCATCGCACTTGGCCTCGAGACGCCCGATGGCGGCGCAGTGTTCCTGCAGGGCCGGGATTGGCGTACGCTCTCAAAGGCCGAACAGCGCAGCGCGCGCCGACAGATGCAGGTGGTCTTCCAGGACCCGATCGGGTCGTTCGACCCGCGTTATACGGTTGAGCGAGTGCTCGGCGAGGCGATCGAGCTCGCGGGAATCACCAAGCCGGCGCTCCGGCGCGCCCGAGCGCTCGAGCTGGTGGAACTCGTACGGCTGGCCCAGAACGTCCTCAGCCGCCGGCCGGCTGAGCTTTCAGGAGGACAACGTCAGCGTCTCGCGATCGCCCGCGCGCTCGCTCCAAGGCCGGCAATCCTGGTGTGCGACGAACCGGTGTCGGCCCTTGATGTCTCCGTGCAGCGGCAGATTCTCGGCCTGCTCGCAGACCTCAAAGCCCGACTGGGACTTGCCTGCCTTTTTATCTCGCATGATCTCGGCATTATCCAGCGCATCAGCGATCGCGTGCTCGTAATGCGGGATGGTCTCGTCGTCGAGACAGGGGATGTGGAGGCGATCTTCACCGCGCCAAACCACCCTTATACACAGGAGCTGTTAGCCGCCATCCCGATCCTGCAGTTTGCCGGAAACGCGATCGATATCTGACCATGAGTGCCGCCAAGAAGCAGCTGCATGTGAACCTGTTCGAGATGAACTGCGTGAGCCATATCATCCACGGGCTCTGGGTTCACCCGACAAACAACCGCCATCGGTTCAACGACCTGTCGTATTGGACCGAGCTCGCGCAGCTACTTGAATATGGCACCTTTGATGGTGTCTTCTTGGCGGACGTGGTCGGCGCTTACGACGGCTTTCGGGATGGCCCGGAAACGGCGCTTCGGGAAGGTCTCCAGATTCCGAGCAACGACCCGCTCCTGGTCATCCCCGCGATGGCTGCCGTCACCAAGAACCTCGGTTTTGGCGCCACGTTTTCCACGACCTATGAGCCGCCCTTCGCTTTCGCCCGGAGGGCCAGCACCCTTGATCACCTCACGAAGGGGCGCTTTGCCTGGAACATCGTGACCTCCTATCTCCCGAATGCGGCCCGTAATTTTGGTCGAGAGGGAGAAGTGCCGCATGACGAGCGCTATGTCATCGCTGATGAGTATCTAGACGTGCTGTACAAGCTCTGGGAGGGGTCGTGGGACGATGACGCGGTTGTTCAGGACCGGGAGCATCGGATCTACACCGACCCCAGCAAGGTCCGCTACATCAATCATGTGGGTCCGAATTTCAAAGTGGCCGGCCCGCACCTCTGCCAGCCTTCCCGCCAGCGGACCCCGGTGCTCTACCAGGCAACCGGATCGAATGCCGGCAAGGAGTTTGCGGCCCGCCACGCCGAGGCGGTCTTCACGGGGGGAATTAATGCTAATGCCGTGCGGGCGAACATCGCCGACATGCGCTCCCGGCTGATACGCCACGGCCGGAAATCAACCGACATCAAGTTTATCTCCGGAGCTGGCATCATTACTGGAAAGACGGACGCCGACGTAGCCCGGAAGCTCGAGGAATACCGGCGACTAATCAGCGTGGAGGGCCGGTTGGCGCATAGCATGTCCCGGATCGACTATACCAAGTATCCTCGTACCGAGCGCCTTGCCGATATCATCGCGCGACGAGACCCGGGTTACGACCAGATTGGGCCACGTTTTAAGCCCGAGCAGACCATTGGCGAGGTTCTCGACCAGTTGGGGGGGATCAACTACGGCCGCTATTTCGTGGCCGGAACGCCGACGGTGGTCGCTGACGCGATCGAACGCTGGCTCGACGAGGATGACCTGGATGGCATCAACCTGGTGCAATACCACAGCTTCGACACGGCCCGGGACTTCATCGAGTACGTGGTGCCGGAGCTGCGGCGCCGCGGCCGCTTCCGCGAGGCCTACAACGACGGGGAGACGCTGCGTGAACGTTTCTTTGGATCCGGCCACGCTCGCCTGCCCGATTATCATTTCGGTGCCCGGTACCGCGATCCGGCCGCGCTGCGGGCTCCCGCAAGCCCGTTGATTCTGCCGGACCGGGCGCAAGACGGCGCGGAATTGTCCATGCACGAATTGCGCGAAAAGAGCGCCGCGGTATCCTCCCGAACATGAGCAAACTCGTCTTTCATTGGTTTCTGCCGACTTATGGCGACAGCCGCTTCATCGTCGGCGGTGGACACGGTGTGCCGGTGGGAACGGCGGGAGGAGCCCGGCCGGCGACGATCGCCTACCTAGGGCAGATCGCTCGAAGCGCCGAGCAACTCGGCTACGAGGGGGCCCTAACCCCGACCGGCGCTTGGTGTGAGGACGCCTTTGTGGTGGATTCGATGCTCGCGAGCGTCACTGAGCGATTCAAGTTCCTGATCGCGATCCGGCCCGGACTGATTTCGCCGACACTGGCTGCCCAGATGGCCGCGAGCTTCCAGCGCTTTTCCAATGGCCGCTTGCTCCTCAACGTGGTGGTGGGCGGCGAGTCCCATGAACAAAAGGCGTACGCGGATTTTTCCGAGAAATCCGAACGCTACGAGCGGGCAGACGAATTTCTGCAGATTGTCCGCGCTCTTTGGGACCGGCCCAACGTCTCATTCAAAGGGCGCTACTATCAGGTTGAAAATGCCTCTCTGCCTTCCCGGCCGGATCCTTTGCCTCCTCTCTACATTGGGGGATCATCGGCCGGAGCGGGTCCCGTGACCGCCCGCCACATCGACGTCTACCTGACCTGGGGCGAGCCCACCCCGGCGGTAGCGGAAAAGATCGCACGGATACGCGCGCTGGCCGCCGCCGAAGGACGCAAGGTGCGCTTCGGGATTCGCCTGCATGTGATCACCCGGGACACCGCCGAGGCCGCGTGGGCGGAGGCCAACCGCCTGCTGTCCGCGATCGATCCCGAGACGATCAAATCCGTGCAGGCGGGTTTGGCGCGCAGCGAGGGCGAAGGCCAGAAGCGGATGTTAGCTTTGCATAACGGATCGAGCGCCAACCTTGAGATTGAGCCGAACCTCTGGGCCGGATTTGGGCTGGTGCGGGGCGGCGCAGGGACTGCTCTGGTCGGGAGCCACACCGAGGTGGCCGATAAGATCAAAGGCTACGCGGCGCTAGGAATAGAGGAGTTTGTCCTCTCCGGCGTACCCCATCTTGAGGAGGCTTATTGGTTTGCAGAGGGCGTCCTGCCAATTCTCCGCAAGGAGGGCCTGTGGAGGCATCCGAACGGGGCTGCGGAGCCCCCGCCAAACTCCCATGTCGACATTCCGTTCTCACCGGCTGCCTCGCGCAAACCAGTCGTTTCGCCGGCCGCGAGCTGAAGAGCCCGCGAGATGCAGACCTCCTCCAAGAATCCGAATGCTGCCCGGTCATGCATGGTAGGCCCATGCAGCTGTCGGGAGAGGCTGACTACCTCTACGAACCCTTCACCCGCCCGAACCTGATGTCCATTCAGCCCCTGTCTCTTCAGCCGGCGCATGTCATTTCCTCAGATGAGGAGGCGATTCGGATCGCCCGTGAGGTCGCGGCGGTGCTCGCCCCCGAGGCCTCGGCCCGCGACCGAGAGCGGCGCAAACCCAGCGAAGAGCTCGACCTTCTATCTTCCCGGGGATTGCTGGCGATAACTGTTCCGCGTGAACATGGTGGGGCCGATGTGGCGGCGGCCACGTTGACCCAGATATTCCAGATCCTGGCGGCTGCCGATCCGGCCGTCACCCAACTTCCGCAGAGCCATTTTGTCTTCGTTAACGCGATTCGCCAGGACGGGTCTGAGGAGCAGAGGCTATTTTTCTTTTCGGAGGTGCTGGGCGGGGCTCGGCTCGGCAACGCGCAGGCCGAACGCGGCTCCAGCTCACCCCTCGACCTGAAGACACGGCTGCGCCGTGAGCCCTCCTCGGGCGGGAGGTACCGTCTGGATGGGACCAAGCACTATACGACCGGCGCACTGTTTGCGCATTGGCTGCCCGTGGCGGCGATCGACGATGAAGGACGTTTGGTTCTCGCTTATGTGCCTCGTTCGGCCCCGGGGGTGGAACTGCTGGATGACTGGAACGCCTTGGGTCAGCGGGCGACCTACAGTGGAACCGCGAACTTCCGCGGCGTCCTGGTTCCGGCCTCCCAAATCGTGGCGCACTACCGGCTGTTTGAGCGCGCCTCGACCTTTCATGCGTTCGCCCAATTGCTGCACGCCGCCATCGACGTGGGAATCGCCCAGAATGCCCTCGAGGACATCGTCGGCAATGCGCGGAGTCGCAAGCGACCGAGACTTGGCGCGCCGGTATCGAGTCCGACCGAGGACCCGCTCCTGCTCCTGCGCCTTGGACAACTGTACACCAGATTCCATGCCGCCGAGGCGTTGGCCCTGAGCGCCGCCCGCGCCCTTGACGCTGCCGGCCACAGACCGGATATCGCTTCGGCCGCCCGCGTCGCGGTCCTAGTTGGTGAAGCGAAGGCCTTCGCGGAGGATATCTCGGTCGAAGTTTCAAGCGAGCTCTTCGCCTTGCTCGGCACCAGTGCGAGCGACGAGTCGTTGAACCTCGACCGTCATTGGCGAAACGCCCGCGTCCATAGCGTCCACGACGCCAACCAGTGGCGATATCACGCCGCGGGCAACTGGTTCTTGAATGGCATCCCACCGGGCAAACCGGTGCGACGCCTGGCCGGGGACGAGCCCGCCGTTCTGCGATGAAACAGCGTCGATGCGGTCGGCGGGGCCCGCGGCTGGCCTCTGATCTTCCCGAGTGGAGGATCGAGGGTGAAGGCGGGCATAGGACGAGTTTCCGGATCTAGGCGCCGGCCGGCCCAGCGAACTCCACCCAACCCACCTTTCCCGATCTCTTTCCATGGCTACCAAACTCAGTGACTACCGCCCTTTCGGACGCACAGGCGTCAAAATTTCGCCGCTTACGCTCGGCTGCATGATGTTCGGGAGGCGCACGGAACTGGAGGATTCCGTCCGGATCATCGACCGAGCGATCGACGCCGGGATCAACATCCTTGATACCGCTAACGGCTATAGCCGCGGGAAGAGCGAGGAGATCGTTGGGGAGGCTCTGAAGCGAAACGGCAAGCGCGGACGAATCTTTCTCGCAACCAAGGTGCATTTCCCGATGGCCGATGGGGATCCGAATCAGCAGGGCGTCTCTCGACGCCATATCATCGAGCAGGCCGAGGCGAGCCTGCGCCGGCTTCGGACCGATTACATCGATCTCTACCAGATCCATCGCCCGCATCCCGAGGTAGCGATCGATGAGACCCTGCGGGCCCTCGATGACCTTGTGCGGTCCGGAAAGGTGCGGTATGTCGGGTCGACAACCTTTGCCGGCTGGCAGGTCGTCGAGGCGCTGTGGGCCAGCAAGGAGCTTCATCTCAACCGTTTTGTTTCCGAGCAGCCGCCTTACAACCTCCTGGACCGCCGGATCGAACGGGAGCTCTTGCCCGTCGCGCAGACTTTTGGCCTCGCCGTCATTCCCTGGAGCCCGCTGGCCGGTGGCCTGCTGACCGGGAAATATCTCCGGGACCAGCCTCCGCCCGATGGAACGCGCTATGCGAACGCCGGGCCGGTCCAGGCAAAGCGGTTCACCCGCCAGGCGTTCGACGTGATTGAACCACTGCAGGCATTTGCCGCGGAAAGATCGGTGCCCCTGTCGCAGCTGGCCTTGGCCTGGGTCGTGCAGCAGCGGGGGGTGACCAGCCCCATCGTCGGTCCGCGGACCCTCGAGCAACTGGAGGATGCACTGTCGGCCCTTGAGGTCGCGCTGACCCCCGAAGACCTGCAGCGAATCGACACGATCATTCCGCCCGGCACGCATGTTGCGCCCTTCTATGAGGCCAGTCATGGACCGTCCGAGTATCGCTGGTGAAGCGCGGCGTCATCAAGAACATCGCTCGTGCCGAACCTGGCGACTCTCCGCCGAGCGGGCTGTCCGGCGCAGGGCCGTGTCCGCCCGCATTGAGTGCCCGGCGCCCGCTCCTCTGTCCGACCGCTTGAGGGATGATGGCCTTTTCCCCGCGCTCCTCGGTCCTCCTGCGCCTGCTGGCGCTTTGCGCGCGACACCCGGTTCGCTGCATCAACGTGGTTCTGGCCAACGTGGCTGTGCTCGCCCTGAGCCTCGCGGGACTGGGTTCCATCGGTCTCGGCTTTGACTACGTCCGTTCCCGCCTGCAACCCCATGCGCCACCCGTCCATTGGCCGCTGGGCTTGGCGCCGCCGGTGGCCTGGAACCCGGGGAGCGTGGTGGCTGCGATCGCTGGCTTCGTGCTCGCCGCGGCGGCGCTCCGAGGGTTGATCACCTGGTTCGCCGGTTCCCAGGTCGCTCGGCTGGTACATCGGGACGTGGTCGCGGGCCTGCAAACCTCGGTCTTTGCCCGGCTGCAGCACCTGAGCTTCCG
>CAYNLL010000024.1:10989-12417 GCA_964398015.1 uncultured Opitutaceae bacterium
TAGCCGAGGGGAGATCATCAACCGGGCGACCGGCGATATCCAATCGGTGCGGACGTTCATGGACACGGTCCTGGTTCAGGCTTTGGTCACGGGTCTCTCCGTCGTGGTGTACGCCTACTACATGATCTCGATCAGTCCGGTCCTGGCTCTTGCCTGCCTCGGGACGCTGCCGGCCATCTGGATCGCCTGTCTCCGGTTTTCACGCGAGGTCCATCCCCTGTATCAACGCAGCCGGATGCTCTTCGACCGGTTGGTGCTGACGCTGGCGGAATCCATTGAGGGGGTGGCGGTGGTGAAGGGCTTCGGGCGCGAGGGAGAAATCATCCAGCGCTTGCGGGAGAACAACCGGGCGGTCAAGGACCAGCAGCGCCAGATATTCGTGCGGATGAGCGTCTTCTCACCCGCGATCGAGTTGCTCACGCAGATCAACGTCGCGATCCTCCTGGTGTACGGGGGCAAGCTGGTGATCGAGCACCAGCTGCAGATTGGCACGGGGCTCATCGTGTTTGCCGGATTGCTCCAACAGCTCTCGGCGCAGATCTCCACGATCGCCCAGATTGCCAACGGCGTGCAGGAGAGCCTCACGGGGGCCCGCCGCGTCTTCGACATCATCGACGCTCCAACGGGTATGCCTTCGCCCGCTCGGCCGGCCGTTCCGCCGCCGGGACCGGGCGAGGTGCGCTTCGAAGCGGTGTCCTTCGGGTACGCGGAGGGCGGATCTCCGGTGCTAGCCGGGATCGACCTTACAGTCCGTCCCGGGGAATGCATCGCTTTGGTGGGGGAGACGGGCTCCGGCAAGAGCGCGTTGTTGAGCCTTATCCCAAGGTTTTACGATCCAACTGGCGGTCGGGTGCTTGTCGACGGATACGACGTGCGCACCCTGGACTTGCACACCCTCCGCCAGCGGGTGGGCATTGTGTTTCAGGAGAGCTTTCTCTTTAGCGACACCGTCGCCGCGAACATCTCGTTTGGCCGGCCGGATGCTCCCCTCGACGCAGTCATCGAGGCCGCGAAAGCGGCGCGGGCGCATGACTTCATATCCGCCCTGCCCGAGGGCTATGATACGGTGCTGGGAGAGAGCGGGGTGGACCTATCCGGCGGCCAACGCCAACGCATCGCGATCGCCCGGGCGCTCCTGACTGAGCCGTCGATCCTGCTTCTGGACGATCCGACCGCGGCCATAGATCCCCAGACGGAACGCGAGATCTTGGCCGCCATCGACGGCGCCTTGGCCGGCCGCACGACGTTTGTGGTCGCGCATCGGCTGAGTACCCTGCGCCGGGCCGACCGGATCGTTGTCCTTGAGCGCGGCGCCATCGTGCAAGTGGGTACCCACGAGGAACTCCTGCGCCGGAAAGGCCCCTATCGCGAGGCCGCCATGCACCAGATGTCCGATCTGGAGAGCAAGAAGGCGCTCGCCGCCGACTC
>CAYNLL010000024.1:12427-15014 GCA_964398015.1 uncultured Opitutaceae bacterium
CCCGTCATCCATGAGAATACCAGGTTCCCCAGGCACGCCGAATCTCGGGCGCGGCCCCCAACTACCCGGCGAGCGGCCGCCGGGCGCCACCCTGCAGTGGAGGGTGATCAGCCGGGTGCTGGCCTACACCCGGCCGCACAGGGTGCAGCGGAATCTCGTCACCCTGCTGACGGTGGTGCGCGCCGTCCAGAAGCCGGCGATGGCCTGGGCCGTGGCCGCGATCATCAACGGCCCGATCACGCATGGCGATTGGGGCCGAACCATCTGGGAGACGTCGGGCTTCCTGGGCCTCGCCGCCTTCACGGGGCTGATCTTTAGCCTCCGCCAGCGCCTGGCGCTGACGCTGGGGGAGGCGATCGTCCACGACCTGCGCAATGACGTCTTTGACCGACTGCAGTCGATGCCGCTGGGCTACTTCCACAAGACCAAACTGGGCCGCATCCTGAGCCGGATGATCACCGATATCGAGGCGGTGCGGCGGGGGGTGCAGCAGATCTTCTTTTTCAGCCTCCTGCTCTTCGGCCAGATGATTGGGGCCACGGTCCTGATGATCTACTATGACTGGAAGCTTTTCTGCGTGCTGCTCGCGATCGGGCCGTTGGTGTGGCTGGTGAACCGCCATTTTCACCCGCGCCTCAGTCGGTTCTCCCGGGCGGCGGCGGAAAGCAGCAGCCGCATGACCGGCGCGCTGGCCGAGTCGGTGCGGGGGATCCGGGTGATTCAGGGGTTTACCGGTCAGGAGCGCGGCGAGCGGATCTACGCGACCCATGTGGACGCCGTGGCGCGCGACAACGTGGCTTTGGCTTCGGAGTCGGCGCTCTACCTGCCGTTGCTGGAGCTGAACAGCCAGCTGTTCCTTGCCTCCTTGCTCCTTGTCGGCGGTTACGGGGCGATGCACGGGATCCACGGCATGGACATCGGTTCGCTGGTCGCCTTCTTCTTCCTCCCGAGCCTGTTTTTCCAGTCGCTGCAGCAGCTCGGCAACCTCTACACCCAGGCGATCACTTCAATGGCGGGCGCGGAAAGGGTGTTCCAGATGCTCGACATGCGGCCAGAATGGCAGGACGAGCCCGGTGCCACCGATCTCCCTGACCCTCGCACCCGTTCAGGCGGGCAGCCACCGGGCGCACGGATCGAATTCTGCGGCGTGGACTTTGGCTACGATCCCGAGCGGCTGGTCCTGAACGACATCTCGTTCCTGGCGGAGCCGGGTCAAACCGTGGCATTAGTCGGCCATACGGGGGGCGGAAAGACCTCAATCATCAACCTGATCGCCAAGTTCTACCTGCCAACGGCGGGCAAGATCTGGATCGATGGTCACGAATTGCGGGCCCTGAGCTCCCGGTCGATCCGGCGCCAGCTCGGCTTGGTGCTCCAGACCAACTTCCTCTTCACCGGTACCGTGACGGAAAATATCCGTTTCAGCCGCCCCGATGCCACGGACGCGGAGGCTGCGGAGGCCGCGCGGCAGCTCGACTGCCTCGATCTCCTGGAGGGCCTGCCCGCCGGAATGTCCACCCAAGTGGGGGAGGGTGGGTCAAACCTCTCGCTCGGCCAGCGCCAGATCGTCTGCTTCGCCCGCGCCATGCTCGCCAACCCGCGCATCCTGATCCTCGATGAGGCTACGAGTGCGATCGATGCGGTGACGGAAGTAAGGCTTCAACGCGCCTTGCAGCGTCTGTTGGCGGGCCGGACTAGCTTCGTGATCGCCCACCGGCTGAGCACAATTCGCGGAGCCGACCAAATCCTCGTTGTCGATCACGGAAGGTTTGTGGAGCGGGGAAGCCACTCCCAGCTCCTGTCACTCCACGGAACCTACTGGCGGCTCGCGGCCAATTCATCATTTGAGCCGACAGAAGTGAGCGCCGAGGAGTCCTCATCCCGCTCCTTGGTCTGAACTCGACCGTCGATGCGCAAAACGGGCAGGCCCGCGGCCAGGCTTTTTAGAGGGTCGTCATTGGGGCGCGCCTCTTGAAGGCCTACTTGAGGTCGAAGCGGCGGCGGAGTTCGGCGGTGCGTAGATTGCGCCCTTGCCCACTTCTCAAGCATCCGCCCGCTCGGGAGATCATCTAAGCTATTCACCAAAAAGGCCCTTGGAAATGATCCAAGGGCCTAAAATTGGGTGCAGGGGTTGGATTCGAACCAACGACCTTCAGGTTATGAGCCAGCTATAATAGATTCAGTACAGCAATGGCTTACGCCATTTCAAAACCCTGACTTCGTCCGAAACCACGTCAGCTGCGGGAAAGCGGCTTCTCCGAGTTTGCCATCGCTTCTCGAAGTTGCACTTCGGCTCGCGGTTCTGCACATCCTCAGATGCCTCGTCGTGGCTCCCCACTTTCACACAACTTCGGAGCCGATGGCGGAGTGGCTGTCCTCTAAAATGGTTTTTACCAGATCGTCTTCGCCGCAAACGATTATCTTGGCAAAACGTTTGAACCAGCGGCCTGACGGGACCGTTGGGTCGGCATCGAGCCACTTGGCAAGATTCTGCAAATCCTCGATCGGCACGGTTCGTTCACGAACCCTGAGCGCCAGATGCTCGATCGCAGCCCGCGGAACGTTCTTACGCCGAACCTTCGGCATG
>CAYNLL010000025.1:0-1973 GCA_964398015.1 uncultured Opitutaceae bacterium
TCGTCGTTCGCGAACAGCCTGGGCACCGGGAACTTCTTCCTGTCCTCAAGCGGCACCGACATCTACCTCAACTTCACGCCCGTGCCCGAGCCGTCGACCTGGGCGCTGGTGGGCTCGGGCCTGGCGGCGATCGCCGCGGCCTCCGTGTTGCGCAGGCGCCGGGGCGCGCCGGCGGTCACGCAGGCTTGAGCAGCGATCGCAGGTCCGCGAGGGAGAGCCTCTGCGCCGCCGCGTCGCTGGCTTCAAAGACGCCCGCCAGGAGCGACCGCTTCTCCTCCTGGAGGGCCAGCACCTTTTCCTCCACCGTGTCGGAGCAGACGAGCTTGTAGCTCGTCACGACGCGCGTCTGGCCGATCCGGTGCGCACGGTCCGTGGCCTGGGCCTCCGCGGCGGGGTTCCACCAGGGGTCGAAATGGACCACGGTGTCGGCCTTGGTGAGGTTCAGCCCGGTGCCCCCGGCCTTGAGCGAGAGCAGGAAGACAGGCACCTCATCGTCAGACTGAAGCGGGTCGATCTGGATCTGGCGCGCCGACGCAGACATGGAGCCGTCGAGGTAGCAGTGGGCGACGCCCTGGGAACCCAGCTCGTCGCGGAGCAGCGCCAGAAGCGAGGTGAACTGCGAGAAGACGAGCAGGCGGTGCCCGCCGTCGACCGCCTCGGCCAGTATCTCCCTGAAGGACTCGAGCTTTGCGGACCCGTCGTAATCGGCCTTCGGCGCCGCGTGATCGCCCTCGCCGGGGCCGACGAGCCTCGGGTCGCAGCAGATTTGCCGGAGCCGAAGGAGCTGGGTCAGGGCCGCGAGCCTCAGGCTCGCGTCCCCTGCGCCCGAGGCCTCTAGGTCGATCAGCTCGCGCTCCGACCGTTCCTGGAACGACCGGTAGAGCGCCGCCTGAGCCGGCTCGAAGGCACACCAGACGACCTGCTCGATTCGCGCGGGCAGTTCGGGGGCGACGGCGCCCTTTGTGCGGCGGAGGATGTAGTGGGCCGTCTTGGCCCGCAGGCGCTCGTCGAACCACGCCCGCTCCTCGCCGCGCGCCCCCTGGGGAACCCGCTCGAGGTAGCCCGGCAGTACGAAGTCAAACAGGGAGCGCAGGTCGTCCAGCGAGTTCTCGACCGGGGTCCCCGTGAGCAAGAACCGCCCCTTCGACCTGAGGGAACGCAAGGCCTTGGCGTTCTGCGAGCGTGCGTTCTTGATGTGCTGCGCCTCGTCGCCCACGACGCAGGCGAACTCGGCGGAAGCGAGCAGCTCGCGGTCTCTCGACAGGGTCCCGTAGGAGGTGATCACGACATCCCATGCCGCGGCCTCTGCAGAGGATCCGAGCCTCTGGTCGCCCCGGTTCACGAACACGCGAAGATGCGGCGCAAACCGGGCCGCCTCCCGCCTCCAGTTCTCGACGAGGGAGGCGGGGCAGACGACCAGGCTGGGGCGCCCCCCGGACGGGACGGCGCACAGCAGGGCGAGGGCCTGGAGGGTCTTCCCAAGGCCCATCTCGTCGGCCAGCACCCCACCGAGGCCGTGCCTGTGGAGGTGCCAGAGCCAAGCCGCGCCGAGGCGCTGGTAGGGCCGCAGCACGGCGTCGAGGGCCTGGGGGACGGGCGCGGGCTCGAGCCGGGAGAGGTTCCTTAGTGCACCGGTCCGCAGGCGCCATTCCTCCGGTGGCAGGAAACCCGGAGACAGGTCCTCCAGCAGCTCCTCGACCTCGGCAGCGCGCGCGCCGCCTATCCTGCCGGAGCGCCTTGCCAGGGCCGCGGAGGGCCCCTCCTCCGCAAGCACGCTCTGGGCCCGCGCGAGCTTCCGGAGGCGGGCGGGGTCGATGAGGACCACCTTTCCGTCCGCCTCCAGGTAGCTCCTTCCGGCGGAGACCGCATCGCGGATCACCCCCTCGGCTGCCGCCCCGGCGCGCAGGCCGATCTCGACCGCCCAGCCGTCCCCGGACGGCGACGCCTCGCAGGTGATCTCCACCGAGGACATA
>CAYNLL010000025.1:1983-14747 GCA_964398015.1 uncultured Opitutaceae bacterium
AACACGGCTCCGAGCTCGCCGCGCATTCGCTCGCCGTGGGCCGCGAGGAACGTGAGGGTCTTGTGCCGGTCGCGCAGCCACCATTTCCGGTTCGACGGCTCCAGAACAAACCCTGCGGACTTGAGAAGCTCCACCGCCGGCCCGTAGCGGCGATCCTCCCGCGAGGGAAGCGAAACCGCGAGGTAATGCTCGGAACCGTCGACAATCAGGGGCTCTCCGGCGACCGCGGCCGGCCTGGGCACGGCGGCGGGCGGCTCGGCTGGGGATGCGGGGGCGGTGGGGGCGGGCTCCTCCACGAGCGCGTCGTGCGCCCATGCGACGCGGTTTGATTTCTCAACGAAGACCGGCAGGCCGTCCGCAGCGGCGGCGAGGTCTCGAAGCTGTGCTCGGGTAACCTGGATGAAGGTCGGGGGCTTGGGGGTCCCGCACCAGGACTGGAGGAGCGCGAGGACCGGGATGAGCGCCTCCTCGGGCACTCCGGGGTCCAGCTCGATCCTGAGCGCGACGGCGTTTCGCGCGGCCGCAGCGGCGAGGTTGGGAGGGAGGTGCAAACGGAGTGCAGGCACGGGGGCGTGCGGTAATGCTTTCAATCTTCGCGCAGAATTGGAATAAAACACTGGCCCGGGGACTCATAGAACGAGCAATCTGATGAACAACGAGGCCTTTACGCAGCTGGTAGATGCGAATTACGCGCCTCTTTACCGCTTTGCGCTCAGCCTTGCGCGGAATGCGTCGGATGCCGGGGACCTGGTCCAGCAGACATTCTTTATCTGGGCGACAAAGGGCCACGGGCTGCGCGAGCTTTCGAAGGCCAAGTCGTGGCTCTTCACGACCCTCTACCGGGAATTCCTAAGGGGGAGACGGCGCGACTCCCGCTCGACGTCGCTTGAGGACCTCCCGCCCTCCGAGAAGGATCCGGCCGCCGAGGACGTCGACCGCGTCGCCCGCATCGACGCGCACACGGTCATGTCCGCGCTGCAGACCGTGGACGAGGCGTTCCGCGCCCCGCTGACCCTTTTTTACCTGGAGGACATGTCCTACCAGGAGATAGCGGGCGCGCTTGACGTGCCCATAGGAACCGTAATGTCGCGCCTGTCCAGGGGCAAAGCCCAGCTGCGGATGGCGCTAGAGCGCACGGAGGCGACGGGATCCAAGGTCCTGCCGTTCCCCGACACGAGAGGAGCACGTTCGTCATGACCAACGATGAGGCCAAGTTCATCCTTTCCGCCTTCAGACCCAATGGAGGGGACGCGGGCAATCCGTCGTTTGCCGAGGCCATCCAGATGGCTGGCGGCGACCCATTGCTGGGCCAGTGGTTCGCCCGTTCGCGGGCACACGATGCCGCCGTCGCCGCAAAGCTGGGGCAGATCATGCCCCCGGCCGGGCTGCGGGAGGCCATCCTCGCGGGCGCCCGGGTCAGTGCGGGCCCGCGGAGCGTGCTGATGAAGCTCACGTGGGCCGCGGGACTCGCCGCGGCCGCCGCGCTTGCCATCGTTGTGGCGACAATGAAGGGACCGGTGCGCCCAGACTCCATCGCGGCCTCCTATGCCGGTTTTGCCATCAACGACATGCTCACGGAGAAGCATGGCGGCAGGGGCGAGCCTGCGGCGGCCCTCATTGGCGAGCTTCAGGCCAAGGGGGCGCCCATGCCGGGGTCCGAGCGGATTGAATTCGAAAAGCTCAAGGACACGGGGTGCAGGACCATCAGCTTTGCCGGACACGAGGTGGTGGAGGTGTGCTTCGCCCGCGACGGAGCGATGTTCCACCTCTACGTGGTCCGCCACGATGGCGCGCTTGGGGAGGCTGTGGAGAAGGGCCCCGTGTTCATAGCGCAGGCCGCGGGCGCGGCGGCGGTCTGGTCCGACCGGCGCTTCGATTTCGCCGTGGTCAGCAGCGCCGGAGTGGAGGCCCTGCGCAGGCTGTTTTGAGCCGACCCCTCGGTGGCGCGCCGCTGCGTTTGCGTTTGGTGACAATCCCGCCAAGGGTGAGCGAAGCACGATGGCCCAAGACCCTCCCCAGGATGCAGAGCAGGCGCGGCTTGCGGAGGACGCGGCAAGGACTCGGAACTGGAAGCGATGGGGGCCGTACCTGTCCGAGCGTGAATGGGGCACCGTTCGGGAGGACTATTCCTCGGACGGGGAGAGCTGGCGGTACTTCACCCACGAGCACGCCCGCCTGAGGGCGTACCGCTGGGGCGAGGACGGCCTGCTCGGAATCACCGACCGCGAATGCCGCCTGTGCTTCGCCCTCGCGCTCTGGAACGGAAGGGACGCGGTGCTCAAGGAGCGCCTCTTCGGCCTAACGAACGAGGAGGGCAACCACGGGGAGGACCTCAAGGAATGCCATTTCTACACGGACTCGACGCCCACGCACTCGTGGATGAGCGCCCTCTACAAGTATCCCCATGCCGCCTTCCCCTACGAGAGGCTGCGGGCCGAGGCGCGGAGCCGGACCCGGGACGACCCCGAGTTCGAGCTCAAGGACACGGGCGCCTTCGCCGAGGGGCGCTACTTTGACGTCGCCGTCGAGTACGCGAAGGCCGGCACGGACGACATCTGCATCAGGATTACGGCGGCCAACCGCGGCCCGGAGCGCGCCGTCCTTCACCTTCTCCCCACGCTCTGGTTTCGCAACACGTGGTCGTGGGGATGCCTCCATGAGCCGAGCGGAGGAAAACCCGTGATGGAGGCCGTCTCCGATACGCGAGTCGTGTGCGATCACGATACGCTGGGCCGGTTCTCGCTGGACATCGAGCGCGGGCCCGGCGGCGCCTTTCCGCTGCTGTTCACTGAGAATGAGAACAACGCGCTCCTTCTCTTCGGGAGCGAGAACGCCTCCCCCTACACGAAGGAGTCCATCGGGGACTTCGTCGTTTCGGGGAGAAAAACCGCCGTGAACCCGGCCCGGCGCGGGACGAAGTGCGCCGCGCACGTCATCATGGACCTCGGGCCCGGCGAGGAGCGGGCGGTCCGCCTCAGGCTGCGGGACGGTGCCGGCGGCCCCCCTGCGTTTGGGGCCCCGTTCGAAAGGGTCCTTGCGGCCAGGCGGCGCGAGGCCGACGCGTTCTACGGCGCGCTGCCCGGCCCGGCGGATCCCGAGGCCCGCAGTGTCGCCCGGCAGGCCGACGCGGGCCTCCTTTGGTCGAAGCAGTTCTACAACTACGTCGTCGACGACTGGCTCAAGGGTGACACGCGGAGCCCGGCCCCTCCCGTGGAGCGCCTGACGGGCCGAAACAGCGACTGGCCTCAGGTGTTCTCGCGAGACGTGATATCGATGCCGGACAAGTGGGAGTATCCCTGGTTCGCGGCCTGGGACCTCGCATTCCACATGATCCCGATGGCGCGGCTTGACCCGGCCTTCGCGAAAGAGCAGCTCAACCTCCTCCTCAGGGAATGGTACATGCACCCCAACGGGCAGATCCCTGCGTACGAGTGGAATTTCTCGGATGTGAATCCCCCAGTGCATGCCTGGGCCTGCTGGCGCGTCTACAAGATCACCGCACCGCGGGGTTCGCGCGACCGTGCCTTTCTTGCGAGAGTCTTCCAGAAGCTCCTCGTCAACTTCACATGGTGGGTGAACAGGAAGGACGTGTGCGGCCGCCACATCTTCAGCGGAGGCTTCCTCGGGCTGGACAACGTCGGCGTCTTCGACCGGTCAAAGCCGCTCCCCGGGGGCGGGCAGCTCGAGCAGGCCGACGGAACAGCATGGATGGCATTCTATTGCAGCACGATGCTCGCCATGGCGCTCGAGCTTGCGGAGGGCGACCCCGCCTACGAGGACATCGCCTCCAAGTTCTTCGAGCACTTTGTCGCCATCGCCGACGCGATGAACCGCCTGGGAGGCACAGGGCTGTGGCACGAGGAGGACGGGTTCTACTATGACGAGATCCTCGTCGCTGGAAACTCGGTCCCGCTCAGGCTCCGCAGCATTGTCGGCATCATCCCGCTCTTCGCCGTCGAGTTCATAGAGGAGGGGCGCCTCGACAAGCTGCCCGGGTTCGCGAAGCGCACGCGGTGGTTCCTCGAGAACCGCAAGGACCTCGCCTCGCACATCTCCTACATGGCGCGCGATGGAAGCGACCCCGGCCGCAGGCTGCTCGCGATTCCCACGCGCGCGCGCCTCGAGCGCGTCCTGCGGTACGTGTTTGACGAGTCGGAGTTCCTGTCGCCGCACGGCGTGCGGTCGCTCTCCCGCGTGTACCGCGACGCCCCTTTCACTGTGGGGATAGCCGGCGAGACCTACCGGGTCGAATACGAGCCCGGGGAGTCTCGGACCTGGATCTTTGGCGGGAACTCGAACTGGCGCGGCCCCGTCTGGTTCCCCATCAACTACATCCTCATCGAGGCGCTGCAGCGCTACCACCTCTATTACGGGGACAGCTTCATGATGGAGTTCCCGACGGGAAGCGGCAAACGGATGAACCTTGAGCAGATCGCGCGTGCGCTGGCCGGTCGACTGATTGGCCTATTCATGCCGGATTCAAAGGGGGTCAGGCCCTCCATGGCGGGCGATCCAAACTTCGCTAACGACAGTCATTGGCGACAACTCATGTGGTTTCACGAATATTACAACGGTGACACAGGTCAGGGTCTCGGTGCCAACCACCAGACGGGATGGACCGCCCTGATCACGCGGCTCATCGGGGAATTTGTTGATTGAAAGCTTGTTGGGCCTTCATGGACCCCCGTCTTTCTCCGCCGTGCAATGCGCATGAGTCCGAGGTTCCCGGTATTTGTGGGAATTAAGTGGGCGCCCCCACTGAACACCTGGATCGGGCAGCGGGTCTGCGGCGTCCGTGAAACCAGAGCTCCATCGACTGCCTGCCCTACGGGCGCCGTGCCTTGCCCGGTACGCGCTGCTGTTCGTCCTCCTGTGCTCCTTCGCCCTGGCTCAGGCCCGCGCCTCGGAGCGTTGGGCCACGCTCCAGGCCATCCACCTTCTCGAGAATCCCGGCGATTCGGACAAGCCCGGCAACCGCGGCGAGCTGGGGGCCTATCAGTTTCGCGAGGGGACGTGGCGCATGCACACGGTGGTCCCCTTCGCCCAGGCGCTGGACCGGCGGGTCTCGGATGCCGTGGCCGTGAAGCATTACGACTGGCTGAAGGCTGAGCTGGTCCGCCGCGGCGTCGAGGTGACGCCCTTCCGGATCGCCCTTGCCTGGAACGCGGGGATAAGCGCCGTGCTGGCGCAGCATCCACCCGCGGCGGCTGCGGACTATGCGACCCGCGCGGCCAACCTTGCGGCCGAGCTGGAGCGTAACGAGCTCGCGGACTCCCGTTGAGCCGCAGGCGCGGTCACTCCAAGAACTTGGCCTGCTCGGGAGCCCTTGGGGCCCTGCGCTCCGCCTCCTCGGCGGGCGTCGCCGTGAGGTGCCTGGGCGGGCGGGCGGTCCTCTGGGAAACCGCGGCCTCGCGGTCCCTGACGATGCGGTCGCAGATGGTGTGGACCTGGAGCCTGAGCCACTGGGTCGTGCTGCTCGCCGGAGAATAGTCCGCGGGCCCGTAGTGGTCGATGCGGCCCGCCTTGCGCAGCCGGTCGTTCTGCGCGTACTCGTCCGGCTTCTCCGGATTGTAGACGCCGTACGCGATCCCGCCGTTGCCCTTTACGACCGAGAAGCTCGGGATGTCGCTCGGGCCGTCGGCGATGTAGATCGTGTTCTGGAAGGGGATGCGCCTGTCCTCCGCCGACACCCTGGAGTTCACGTCGATCGCGGCGTTCTTGTTCGTGCCCTTGTTGATCTCGAAGAGCGCGCGCGTCTTCGTCGTGTTGTCGATCACCATCCCGATCTGGGCGATCTCTGCTTCGGCGCTCAGCTCAAGCTCCTTCTGGCTGAGGAATCCGGGCTGCAGCGGGTTCTCGATGAATTCGCACCCCCACACGCCGTCGACATGGGGGGCGATGGCGCTGCCCCGGATCATCTGCGCCAGCCCCGTGCTCACGATGTAGTGCTCAAGGTGGATGTCGTGCTTGCGGTATTCCGCCTTGTCGTGGACCCATCCCTTCGAGATGCCGAAGAAATCAGGGAGCCCGGGGTAAAAGCGGATTTCCGCGCCGCACGCCTTCAGGATGGCGTTGTTGAGCCCGCCCATCTTCCCGGAGAGCACGTACGTGAGCAGGTGGTTGAGGTAGCTGATCTCGCCCGAGAGCGTGTAGCCGCGCCTGCGGTAATTCTCCACAAGGGCGTTTGTCTCCGCCCAGAAGGTCGCCTCGTCCACGCCATACCTACGGAACAGTGGGGACTGCATGTAGTCCGGGATTAAGGTCTTGTCGAAATCCCAGATGCAGGCGATAATGTTCTGAGTGAAGAGCGTCGCGGCCATGCGGTGCGTGAGGCTGCATGCTAAGCCTCCGGTCGCGGCCCGCGCAATTCGCAAATAGGCCAGACATGGATGCCCTTCCCGACATTTCCCCCTTTCAGCGGCGCCTCGAGGAGCTCGATGCGCAGATGGCGGAGCCTTCGTTCTACGCGAACCCGCGCCGCGCGGCCGACGTGACGCGGGAGCAGCAGAAGCTGCGCAAGCTGGTCGAGGACCACCTCGCGCATTCCCGCGTGGAGCGCGAACTCCAGGAGGCCGCCGCGCTCTCCAAGGAGGCCTCGGGCGGGGCCGACATGCGCGAGCTCGCCTCGGCGGAGATTCCCGGCCTGGAGCGCCGCGCGCGCGAGCTGCGAGAGGCCGTGCTCCTCGCGATGATCCCTCCGGAGGCCTCGGATTCCCGCAACACGGCATGGAGATCAGGGCGGGGACCGGCGGAGAGGAGGCCGCGCTCTTCGCGTCCGAGCTGGCGCGCTGCTACCAGAAGTACGCCGACTCGCAGGGCTGGAAGGTCCAGCCCATGAGCAGCAGCTTCACGGAGAGGGGCGGGCTCAGGGACGTCGCCTTCCTGATCGTGGGGACCGACGTGTACAAGCGCCTCAAGTGGGAAAGCGGCGTCCACAGGGTCCAGCGCGTCCCGGTCACGGAGGCCAGCGGAAGGATCCACACCTCAACCGTGACCGTCGCGGTGCTTCCGGAGGCCGAGGAGGTCGACATCCAGATCAGCCCGGAGGACCTCGAGATCACGGTCGCCCGGGCGAGCGGGCCGGGAGGGCAGGGGGTCAACACCACCGATTCCGCCGTCCAGATCGTCCACAAGCCCACGGGGCTCATCGTCCTGTGCGCCGACGAGCGCTCGCAACTCAAGAACAAGGCTCGGGCGATGACGGTTCTGCGCTCGCGCCTGCTCAAGCTCAAGGAGGACGAGGAGAAGGCGAAGTACGCCGCCGAGCGGCGAAGCCAGATAGGGTCCGGGGACCGCAGCGAGCGCATTCGCACCTACAATTTTCCGCAGAACCGGGTGACCGACCACAGGATCGGATTCACCCTGCACGGCCTGCCCCAGGTGATGGAGGGCGCCATAGGGCCGCTCATTGATGCGCTCCAGAAGGCGCACTACGAGGAGCGCCTTGCCGCGCTCGAGGGCCGCTCATTCGAGCTGGCGAGGCCGGCCGACGACCGTGACTGAGACCGAGGCCGCCACGGGCAAGTCAAAGGCGCGCATGCTCAACGTGATCGAGGTCTTGAAGAAGACCTCAGAATTCTTCGCCTCAAAGGGGATTGAGTCCCCGAGGCTCAATGCGGAACTCATCGTGGGCCATGCACTTGGCCTGCCCAGGATGCGCCTCTACCTCGAGTTCGAGCGCCCGCTGACCGATGCGGAACTGGGGGCCGTGAGGGAGCTCGTGCGGCGCCGCGGGAAGCGCGAGCCCGTCCAGTACATCCTAGGCTTCACGGATTTCTCCGGGCTCAGGCTGAAGACGGACCGCAGGGCGCTTATTCCGCGGCCGGAGACCGAGCTCCTGGTGGAGACGATCATCGCCCGATGCCCCTCGCCGCCGGGGCGTATCCTGGATCTGGGCACAGGGACAGGGGCGATCGCGCTCGCCCTGGCGCGGGCGTTTCCCGACGCCCGGGTGACCGCGGTCGACGTGAGCCCCGAGGCCCTCTCGCTCGCGGCAGAGAACGCGGCCTCAACGGGGCTCTCCGCCCGCGTGGCCTTTGTCGAGTCCGACTGGTTTGAGCGGCTGCCTCCGGGCGAGCCCTTCGACCTGATCGCGGCCAACCCGCCGTACCTTTCGCAGGGCGAGGCGGCGGCGGCCGCCCCTGAGGTGCGCGACAACGAGCCCGCGCGGGCCCTCGCTTCGGGCGCGGACGGCCTTGCGGACCTTGAGAGAATCGCCGCGGCGTCGGCGGGCGCCCTCGCCACGGGAGGAATGCTCGCGCTCGAGACCGGCGCGGGGCACCACGCGAGGCTGGCCTCTGTCCTGGCCGCCTCCGGCTTTGGCAGGACAGAGTCGCTCCCCGACCTGGCGGGCAGGGACCGCTTCCTCCTCGCCTGGCGCTGAGCGCCCGTGCCTAGCCCTTCGCCGCCACGGTGAGCGGCGGGTGGTTGCTCGCCCAGTAGTCGTGGTTGTGCCCCAGCTCCAGCGCGTCGTCCACGACCCGCAGGGCCTCGCGTAGCGAGACATCGACCTTGCCGTAGGCATCCGCGCTCGCGTCGTCGTCCAGGCCCTCGGAGTCCACGTCTTCTGGCGATCCGTCCTTGGACGCGTCGGTCTTCGGGGCGGTGATCTTCGGCGGCAGCGGGGGCCCGAGCCTGAATTCCTTGTAGGGATAGTCGTCCTTGGCCAGCAGCTCGCGCTCGGCCTTGATGTCCTTGCGGAACGCGTCATCCGCCTCCTTCTGCTTGCGGCGCTCATCGATGTTGAGCGAGATCAGCTTCTGGGCCTCGCGCTCCTTGAACCAGACGACGTACTTGCGCATGTAGCTGAACTCCTCGAGGTTCGTCTGGCGGGCAAGGCTCTCCTGGCGGAGGCGCGCAAGCACCTTCGAGTCGATCGGCACGCCGTCGAAGCGGCTTGTCGGGATCTTGTCCCAGACCAGGGCGTGGGGAAGGTCGGATTCGCCGATCGGCAGGTATTCGTCGATCGAAGGCAGGACGATGTCGGAGATGACCCCCTTCAGCTGGGTGGACGACCCGTTGGGAAGGTAGAACTTCTGGATGGTGATCTTTGCGGCGCCCGTCTTGTCCGGCGCGTGGGCGAGCTCACGGCTGACGCGGTTCATGTCGATGACCGCCTGGACCGTGCCCTTGCCGTGGGTGGAGCTGTCGCCGACGACGATGGCCCTGCCGTAGTCCTGGAGCGCTCCGGTGACGATCTCCGACGCCGAAGCGCTGAAACGGTCGACTAGGACGGCCATCGGTCCGTCGTACGCCAGGTGCTCGGAGGTGTCGCTCTCCACCTGGATTTCGCCCTCGGAGCTGCGCACCTGCACCACGGGACCCTTGTGGATGAACAGGCTCGCGAGCTTTATCGCCTCGCTCAGGTAGCCGCCCCCGTCATGGCGGAGATCAAGCACGAGGCCCTGGATCCCGGCCTGCTTGAGCTGCACGATGAGCTTGGCGACGTCCTCGCTGGCGCTCGTCTTGTCGGTGTCGGTGTCGCCGTCCTCGCCAGGCCCGTAGAACGCGGGCAGGGTCACGACGCCGAGCGTGACGGGTTTGCCGTCGGCCCCCGGCACCTGGAACGCCGCCGCACGGGCCCTCGCGGAGTCGAGCTTGACGATGTCGCGCGTGATCACGATCTCCTTGCGCACGGAGCTGTCCGTTGCGTCCGCGGGCTCTACGATAAGGTGGACGCGCGTCCCCTTCGACCCCCGGATCATGTCGACGATCTTGCGCAGCTTCAGGCCGATGATCTCGACAGGCTCGGAGCCGTCCTGCGCGACGGCGATGATCTTGTCATTGGGCTTGAGCTGGCGGTTCATGTCGGCGGGACCGCCCGGCACGATCTCCTTGACCGTGCACGTGTCGTCCTCGAGGCCGAGCATCGCACCAATCCCAACGAGCTGGAGCTTCATCTGGATCCCGAAATCCTCGAGGAAATCGGCGGACATGTAGGTCGAGTGCGGATCGTACAGCCCGGCGATCGTGCTCAGGAAGAGCTCGGAGAGGTCCGCGCCGTCGGTCTCGCCCACCGTCTTTAGGATGCGCTCGTAGCGCTTGCGGACCACCTCGCGCGCCTGGTCCAGGGTCTTCTTGTTGAGCAACTCCGCCAGGAGCTCGAACTTGATGCGCTTGCGCCAGAGCTCGTCCGCCTCGGCCAGGGACGCCGGCCAGGCCGACTCGGAGCGGTCGAGCCTAAAGGTGTCGTTGGACTCAAAGCTGTAGTCCTTCTTCAGCTCGCTGAAGATCCAGCCCACCCGCGAGATCACGCGGGTGTCGTACACGTTGAAGATGTCGTAGGCCGAGTCGATCTTGCCCAGGTAGGCAACATTGTAGTAGACGTTGTTCCCGAAGCGCTTGACGAAATCCTGCCTGTCGGAATCCAGGAAGAAAAGGTGCTGCTGGTCGAGCGCCTTCATGTACTCCGGAATGACCTGGGTGTAGTCGTTGCTTGTGATCGCGCTGCGGTTGTAGTGGTCGCTCTCGAGGAGCTGGATGAGGGTTTGCGCCTCGGTCGACAGCGTCGCCGATGTCGTGAATTTGTGGTCGGTCTCGGGCAAACCCGTGACCGGGAAGAGGATGAGGAGAAAAAGCGCGGGCCACCTGCGCTGCAGAACCATGGGGAGTGTCATTCGTTTTGGGCTCAGACGCACCAATTCATCCATTGTTTCACGGGCTAGGGGTTAATTCAAGGAGGGAGGCCGTTTTGTCGAACAAATGCCGCGTCTCGGCGAGGCGCCTGAGGTGCTCCTCCATGAACTCCGCCTCCCTGGGGAAGCCGAGCCACTGCGCCAGGGTTCGGAGGCCCTCCGGATCCGAGGGCAGGGCGATCACGGCCCTGTTGGAGTCCAGCCTGAGGGCCGTCTCGATCCGCCTGAGGAACTCGTAGTTGTCCAGCAATAGCCCGGCCGCCTCCCCGGAAATCAGGGACGCGTCGGCGAGCGACCTGAGCGCGGCCCGCGTGCCCTGCACCCGGACCCCTGGGTTTGCGTGGCCGTGGCGAAGCTGCAGGCCCTGCGTCAGGAAGCCGATGTCGAGGATTCCGCCCGCGCCCGCCTTGAACCCGGCGCCCCGGGGCCCACCCCCTAGCTCGCGCTCGATCCGATGGCGCATGGTCATCAACTCCCGCATCTCGCCGCCCGTGGCGGGGGCCGAGTAGAGCAGGCCCTCGCGCCAGGCATCGAATGATGCGCCAAGATCCCCGGGCCCGGCGACGACGCGGGCCCGGACGAGCGCCTGGCGCTCCCAGAATTGCCCGCCTGCGCCGGTATGGTAGGCCGCTAGCGCGGCCACGGAGGTCGCCAGGGGCCCAGCACTGCCGTGAGGGCGCAAGCGCAGGTCCAGGACGTACGCCGGCCCCAGGGGGCCGCCCCGCCCGAGAGCGGCCCGGACCAGGTCCACCGCCAGCGCGGCCTCGGCCTCCTCCCCGTCGCGCGCGACGAAAAGCAGGTCGAGGTCCGAGCCGAAGGCGAGTTCACCGCTCCCCAGTTTTCCTAGGGCGACGGCGAGGACGCCCGTCTCCCTCACGAGCCCGCGAAGGACCGCCTCGGCGAGTCCTGTCATGGCGGCCTCAATCTCAAGCGGGCCCATCTTTCCCAGTATCCCGCCCAGGGCGCATCGCACCTGCTCGGCCCGAACGTAGAGCCAGAGCCACGCGTGAAAGCAGGGCGCGCGCGCCGCGGCCGAGATGTCCTCGTCCAGGAGCGCGGCGTCCCGCCGCCGGTGCAGGATGTCGGGGCGAATCACCTCCTCCACGATCTCCGGGTGGGCGCACAGTAGGTCGGCGATCGCCTCGCTGCGGTCGAACAGGATCGAGAGGACCCGGAACAGGCCTGGGTTCTCCGTGCAGAACCCGAGGAACTGCTGGCGGGTGCCGTGGCGCCCGGCGAATCGCGACAGCCGCGCCAGCGTCGCCAGGGGGCCCGCCAGCTCGCCGTAGAACCCGTCGAACGCCGCGGCGGCGTGCTGGAAGCGGCCGACAAGCTCGCGGGTGACCGGCGCGTGGCGGCCCCCGCGGGCGAACACGCGCAGCGCCTCGGCGCCCTCCGGATTTCCCCCAAACCAACGGCTGAGCCGCGGCGCGATTCGGGCCGGGACGCGGTCGAGCGCGACGAGGGCCCACCACGCCTCGAACTCGGCGTCGACGCCCCTGTCGGCGAAAAGGTCCGCGTACACGGCGTGGGCCTGTGCGCGGCGCTCGGCAAGGGCGGCCCCGAATTCGGACGCGGACCCGAAGCCGAGCGACTCTGCGAGGGCGGCAAACTGCGCCGGCTCCCGGGGCACCCTGTGGACCTGCTCTTCGTCGCGGATCTGGAGCCTGTTCTCCACCCTGCGCAGGAACCAGTACGCCTCAGCCGTCCTCGCCGCCTCGGTCGCGCCCATGAGGCCGTAGCGCGCCAGGAGGCTGAGCGCCATGTCGGTGGAGTGGGTCTGCAGGAAGGGGAATCTCCTCGCGTTAAGCACCTGCAGGGATTGGGCGACGAACTCGATCTCCCGGATCCCGCCGGTGCCCAGCTTCACGTCGTCGCCGAGGGCGTCCGCTCCGACGATCTCGGCGTCGCTCCTGGACTTCATCGCCGCGATCTCCTCGAGGAGGCTCGGGGGAGGGTGGCTGGGGTACCGGAAGCCGTGCAGGCTCTCCAGCAGCTCGGCGCCGAGCTCGATGCTCCCGGCAACGGGCCTCGCCTTGATCATCGCGAGGCGCTCCCACGTCTGGCCCGAGGTCGAATAGTAATGCTCAAGCTCCTGGAGCGAACGCACCAGCGGGCCGACCGCGCCGT
>CAYNLL010000026.1:0-14546 GCA_964398015.1 uncultured Opitutaceae bacterium
GGTTGCCGTGCAGGCGGGATCGTCGGGGAGCGCGGCCGGGAAGGCGGCGCGCGCGGCCGCGGCGGACAGGAGGAGGACGGCGGCGACCGGGGCGCGAAGGGGAGGGGCCATGGGCCCGGGGGCGAGCACAGGACATGCCAAGGGGGGGCGGGCCCGCGCCGCCCGTCAGAGCGGCAGGAGCGCCTGGAGCAGGAAGAGCGCCCCCGCGGCGCCGAAGGCCAGGCTCACCATCCAGAAGGCCCTGCGGCTGGTGAGCACCGAGATGGCGCCGACGGCGATGGCCACCTGGAAGAGCGTCACCGCCCGCGCGAAGATGACATGCGAGGCCAGGTGGGCCTCGGAGGCCTTCTGCCGCTCCTTCGCCTGAACCTGGATCTCGTCCTGCTCGCGCTTGTAGCGCGCAAGGCTGTCCCGGTCGGCCTGCCCCACCTTGCGGCCCTCGGCCTCGAGCAGCTCGATCTTCGAGCCGAGCACGGCCGCCTTTATCCCCTTGGCCTGGTAGAAGGCCCAGGCGTCGGAGCTCTGGATCTGCTCGATCATGGCCTCGTTGGCGTGGTGGCCCGCGAGGAGCGAGCAGACCGCGGCGAGCGCGGCCAGGAGGGCGGAACTCAGGGCGACGCCCAGGGTCCAGGTCGCCCTTGGGGCTCCTGAGTGGTGGTGCATCTCCTCGTGGAGGTGCTCGGTCGGGACTTCGGGTTCTTCCATGGGTGCCCGAGAGGCAATCGGTGCGCGCACGCGAGCCAAGCCAAAATATCGCGGGGAACGACAGGCGCCGACGCCACGGCATCCGCCCGGGTGCCGTCGCCCGTTCGGCCCCCTATGCCCGTTCCCGGGTCCGGTCCCTTGGAACGCCGCCCTGGGCGGCCTCAGTCGCGCATGCCGTAGTAGAGCGCGGTCGCCAGGAAGGCGAAGGTCACGGTGGGAGCCACCACCCACATCGGGTTGAAGGGCATCGCGTAGTGGTGGACGACCCAGATCACGAGGAAGGTCTTCAGCACGATCACGCCCCAACACACCTCGATCAGGGTGTCGGTGCGCCTGCGGCGCCGGGCGCGCCACTCTTCCGTGTCCGGATACGTCGCGCGGTAGAGAAAGCCCCGCGCGTTGGGGTTCGAGTCTTCAGCGTTCATGTTTCGCCTCCTGGGGTTTGGGACGGACGGGGTTGTGCCCGACGGGAGAAAGCGTACACCCCCGGCGCCCTGCCGCGCTCCGCATCGGTTGCGGATGCAGGCGCATTATTTGGCGCGGACCGTCACGGGTCCGGGTTGAAGGCCTTGACCTTGAACAGGGGCGGGGGCGGGGGGGGATCGCCGCGCAGCAACCGGTCGAGGATGTGCGGGCGCTCGAGCCCGTGCTCGAGCATAAGCGCCTCGTTGTCCAGCAGTTCGAGCGTCGGGCCGTCCGCGACAACCCGGCCCCGGTCGAGAAGGATAGAGCGGGGGCACAGCTCCGCGACGAGCTCCAGGTCGTGGGTTGCGATCAGCGCGGTGGCGCCGATCCCGCCGAGGAGCGCCTTGAACTCGCGGCGCCCGCGGGGGTCGAGGTCGCTCGTCGGCTCGTCGAGCGCGAGGACCGTGGGTTCGCAGGCGAGCACGCCTGCCAGGCACACGCGGCGCTTCTCTCCCTGGCTCAGGTGGTGCGTCGCGCGGGGGCCGAACCCGGCCAGCCCCACGCGGGCCAGGGCGGACGCGACGCGCGCCTCGACCGCCGCGGGCGCGAGGCCGAGCTGCTCCGGGCCGAACGCCACGTCCTCGCGCACCGTCGCGCAGAAGAGCTGGTCGTCCGGGTTCTGGAAGAGGAGCCCGACCTGGCGCCGGGCCTCCCCGAGGCCGGCGGCGCGGATCACCTCGCCGTTGACCCTGACGGCGCCCCGCTCCTCATCCCGCTCGGGGAGGATCCCGTTCGTGTGCAATAGGAGCGTCGACTTGCCCGAGCCGTTGGGCCCGAGCAGGCCCACGCATTCCCCGGGGGCGAGGCGCAGGCTCACGTCGGCGAGCGCCTGCGCGCCGTCGCGGTAGCGGTAGCTCAGCCGGTCGATCTCGATCGCATAGCTCATCGCCAGCCCCTCGAGCGCATCGCGTCGTAGATGCGGTCGGCCCGCTCCGCGCCGCGCACGAAGAGCCGGCCCGCGACCGTCGAGAGCGCCACCCAGGCGAAGCCCCGGCCGCGCACGAACGTCCGGCTCGCGCGCGCCCGGCGCATGCGAACCGCCTCGTCGGCGAGGACGTAGAGGTAGCGGCTCATGAGCGCCATCGTCGTCAGGAGCAGCGCCGGCACGCGCAGGCGCCTGAGGACGCGCAGGATCGCCCCGAAGGGGGTGGTGGCGGACAGCAGGATGAGGGCGGTGAGGCAGAGCGCGCTCTTGGCCGCGGCGATGCGCCAGTCGAGCCCCGCACCGGGGCGCAGCGCGGCCGAGAGCGCGACGCACAGCAGGAAGGGCGCGAGGAACACGAGGCGCCTGAGCACGTACAGGGGCGACACGAGGCTGAACGCCAGCAGGAGGAGCAGCAGCCCGGCGACCGCGAGCAGCCAGGCGGAATGGGACGGGGGGAGGAGCATGGTCGCCAGGACGAGCGCGACCGCCCCGGCCAGCTTCGCGCCCGCCGGCGCGGAGTAGAGGAAGCTCCCGGCGGCCGCGCCCAGCTCCGGGTGATGGTGGTCGAAGTGGGAGCCGCTCATGGGCGCACGGCGGCCTCCCCCGCGCGCCCAGGGTTCGCGCGCACCAGCACCCGGCTCAGGAAAAGCGCGAGGCCGAAGGCGACCAGCGCGCCGGCCGCCCCTGCAGCCGCCGTGGCCAGCCCGCGCGGGCCCAGGCCCGGCATCAGGTAGTCCGGCGCGGGCGCGGGGAGCAGGTGGGCGAGCTCGCGGTGGCCGAATCCCAGCCGCGCCGCCACGGCCTCGAGGCCGTCCGGCCACGGGCAGGCGAACGGCGCGACAAAGAGCGCCAGCCCGAGGGCCGCCAGGAGGCCCGGGGCGACGAGGCCGCGGACGTCGGGCCCGCTCCCCGCCATGACAAGGTCCGGCCGCGTGCGAAGGACGGCCAGGAGCACGAGCGCGCTGATCAGGCCCTCGCCGAGCCCGATCAGCATGTGGACGCCGGCCATCGCGGGCAGGGCCACCTCCCAGGGCACCGTCCCCGACCACGCGAGCTGGGCCGCGCAGCAGACCGAGGCGACCACGGCGGAGCACCAGCCCGCGAACGCCATCCCGGCCACCCGGCCGCGCAGGCCGCCCACGACCGCGCGCACCGCGCGGTCCACGGCGTAGCCCGTGAACGCGGACACGATCCCCATGTTGAAGATGTTGGCCCCGAGGGCCAGCACGCCGCCGTCGGCGAACAGGAAGCACTGAACGACGAGGACGCTCGTGAGCACGACGACGGCCGCGGCGGGCCCGAGGAGGACCGCCACGAGCGCGCCGCCGATCAGGTGGCCGGAGGTGCCCCCGGCCACCGGGAAGTTGATCATCTGGGCCGCGAAGAGGAACGCCGCCGCGAGGCCGAGGAGCGGCACCCGCCGCGGCGGCAGCTCGCGGCGCAGCTGCCTGAGCGAGAGGCCGACGCCGGCGGTGGCCAGCGCCCCTCCGGCAAGGGCCGTCTTCGTGTCAAGGAAGCCGTCGGGGATGTGCATGGGGCCCGCGAGACCGACTCTGGATACATCCCGCGCGCGCGCAAGCGATGATCGGCGGGCCATTTTTACTCGGCGCGGCGGCCGGCGAGCCCTAGCGTGCGGCCGTGCCCGACCCGTCCCCGCCCTCACCGGCGTTCCCCGCGTGCCCGGTCCCGCTGCCCCGCGGCGCGGAGATCACGGTGGGCCACGGCGGCGGCGGCCGGCTGACGCAGGACCTGATCGACCGCGTCTTCCGCCCGGCGTTCTCCCATCCCGCGCTGGACGCCCTGCACGACGGCGCGGTCCTCGCCGCGGGCGGCGCCCGCCTGGCCTTCACGACGGACGCCCACGTCGTGAGCCCCCTCTTCTTCCCCGGGGGGGACATCGGCGGGGTCGCCGTCAACGGCACGGTGAACGACCTGTGCATGTGCGGCGCGAGGCCCCTGTGGCTGAGCGCCGCCTTCATCCTCGAGGAGGGCCTTTCCGCGGAGACCCTGCAGCGGGTGGTCGGGTCCATGCGCGCGGCCGCGGCCGCGGCGGGGGTGTCCATCGTCACCGGCGACACCAAGGTGGTCGAGCGGGGCAAGGGCGACGGCCTCTACGTGACCACCGCCGGCATCGGCCTCATCGAGCACGGGCTCGTGATCGCCCCCTCCTCCGTCCGGGCCGGCGACGCCGTCCTGGTGAGCGGCGACATCGGCCGCCACGGGATGGCCGTCATGGCGACCCGCGCGAACCTCGCGTTCGAGGGCGCGATCGAGAGCGACTGCGCCCCGCTCGTCGCCCCGGTGCAGGCGCTCCTCGCCGCGGGCCTCGAGGTCCACTGCCTGCGCGACCTCACGCGCGGCGGGCTCGCCACGGCGCTTGTCGAGATCGCCGAGGCCGCGGGGCTCTCGATCGCGGTCGACGAGGCCCGGGTGCCCGTCGCCGAGGTGGTGCGCGGCGCCTGCGAGATCCTCGGCCTGGAGCCGCTCTACGTCGCGAACGAGGGCCGTTTCGCCTGCATCCTCCCGGAGGCCCAGGCGGGCCGGGCGCTGGAGACCCTCGCGCGCACCGCGCCCGGCGGGCCGCCCGCGCGGATCGGGGCCGTCGGCGCGTCGCCGCCGGGACAGGTCACCCTGCGCGGCGTGATCGGGGCCGAGCGCATCCTCGACCGCATGAGCGGCGAGCAGCTTCCCCGGATCTGCTGAGCCTCACGCGGGCGCCGCGGCTCGGGCGCGGTACCTGTGGTAGGCCGCGCACGCGCCCTCGTTCGACACCATCGGCGCTCCCACGGGGTGCTCCGGCCTGCAGGTCGTCCCGAAGGCGGGGCAGTCGCGGGGCTTCTTCGCCCCGCGCATGATCTCGCCGCTGATGCAGACCGTCTCGGCCCGCGCCTCCGCGCGCGCGAGCCCGAAGCGGCGCACGGCGTCGAACGCGGCCAGCGCGGGCCGCACCTCGAGGCCGCTGCGCGGGATGGTGCCTATGCCGCGCCAGTCGCGGTCCGCCACCTCGAACACCTCCTCCATCACCTGGCGCGCGCGGGGGTTGCCCCCGGGGCGGACCGCGCGCGCGTAGGCGTTCTCGACCTGCGCGCGGCCGTCCTCGAGCTGGCGCACGCAGCGCAGGATCCCCTCGAGGATGTCCACCGGCTCGAAGCCCGTGATGACGATCGGCGCATGGTGCTCGCGGGCGATCGGCTCGTACTCGGCGGTGCCCATGATCGTGCACACGTGGCCGGCCGCGAGGAAGCCCTGCACGCGGTTGTCGGGCGCACCGAGCAGCGCGCGCATCGCCGGCGGCACGAGCGCGTGCGAGGTGAGGAGGGAGAAATTGCGCACGGCGTCGCGCCGCGCCCGGAGCACCGCCATCGCGTTGGCCGGCGCCGTGGTCTCGAAACCGACGGCGAAGAAGACGACCTCGCGGGCGGGGTTCTCGGCCGCCACCGTGACCGCGTCCAGCGGGGAATAGACGACGCGCACGTCGGCGCCGCGCGCCTTCGCGGTCAGCAGGTCGATCCCGCCGCCCGGCACCCGCAGCATGTCGCCGAAGGAGCACAGGATCGCGCCCCTCCCGCACGCCAGCTCGACCGCCTGGTCGATGATGGCCGACGGGGTGACGCACACGGGGCAGCCCGGGCCGTGCACGAGCGTGATCGCGGGGGGCAGGAGCTCGTCCAGGCCGAACCTGACGATCGCGTGCGTCTGGCCGCCGCAGATCTCCATGATCGTCCAGGGGCGCGTGGTGGCCCTGGCCACCCCGCCGGCAAGGACGCGGGCGAGGGCGGCGTCGCGGTACTCGTCGACGAGGATCATGGCGGGGGCGGCGCGGCGGGCGCCTCGATCCCGTCGAGCTCGCCGATCCGGCGCAGGTAGCCGAGGGTCTCCTCCGCCTCCGCCCGGTCGACGACGCTGATCGCCACGCCGACGTGGACCAGCACGTAGTCGCCCACGGCGGCCTCGGGCACGCAGGCGAGGGCCACCCGCTTCACGGCGCCGCCGAAGCTCACGCGCCCCGAGCGCAGGAGCGGGTCGTCGCCTTCGATGTCGATCACTCTCCCGGGGACGGCGAGGCACATGGGGGAGGGGGGCGGGCGGTTAGGCGTGGCAAGGGGTGCGCCGGGTCGGGGGTCACGCCAGGGGCAACCGGGCGCGCAGGAGGCCGTACCATTCCTCCATGCCCTCCCCGCTTCGGGCGGAGAGGGGGATGATCCCCGCCTGCGGCGCGATCCTCCGGATGTTGTCCACCGCGGCCCCGCGGTCGAAGCCCAGGGCGCCGGCGACGTCCATCTTGGTGAGGAGCACGACGTGGGCGGACTTGAAGAGGGGGGGATACTTGAGCGGCTTGTCCTCTCCCTCGGCCGCCGAGAGCAGCACCACCCTGAGGTCCTCGCCGAGGTCGAAGGCCGCGGGGCAGACCAGGTTGCCGACGTTCTCGATGAAGAGGACCCGCACCCCGGCCATGTCGAGCGCATCGACGCCGCGCGCGACCATCTCGGCGTCGAGGTGGCAGGCCGTGCCGGTCGTGATCTGGGCGACCGGGGCGTGCGGGCGCGCGAGGCGCCGCGCGTCGTTGTCGGTCTCCAGGTCGCCGACCACGACGGCGCACCGCGTGCGCGAGCCGAACTCGTCGAGGGTGCGGGCCAGGAGCGTCGTCTTGCCGGCGCCGGGCGAGGAGACGAGGTTGAGGGCGAGCAGGCCGCGGCCGCGGTAGAGCGCGCGGTTGCGCGCAGCGGCCCGGTCGTTCTTCGCGAGCAGCGGGACGCGCAGGTCGACGGCGAGCACCTGCGGGGAGGGGGCGCCCGCGGCGGGGGCGTCCGCGCGCATCAGGCCGGGCGCGACGGCGCGCAGGACCTTGATCCCGAGGGGCACCGCCTGGTTGCATCCGCATTCGACGCACATGGGGGTCAGGACATCTCTATGCGCGAGAGCTCGAGCTCGCGGCCCCGGCGCAGGTTCCCCGAGAGCCCCCCGCAGCGGGGGCAGGACAGGATGAAGTCGTCCCCGGCCTCGAACTCCTCGGCGCAGGCCGCGCAGTAGGCGCGCGCCGGCACGGTGTCGACCTCGAGCGCCGCGTCCGATGCGAGCGTGCCCTGGGTGACGACGTCGAAGGCGAAGCGCAGCGCCTCCGCCTCGACGCCCGCCAGCGCGCCAACCCGAAGGACGATCCGGTGCACGCGCGTCGCGCCGTGCGCTCGGGCCTGCTCGAGCACCGTGTCCATCGCGGAAGTCATGATGGCGACTTCGTGCACTGTCTTTGGGGGGCTAGGGGCCTGCACCCATCCCATCACAATGGGGCGGCGGGTCGAGCGCGGCGGGCCGTTCCCACAAGGGATGCACAGCAATTGCCAACGCCTGCGCAACGGCGGGCGCCGGCAACTCCGGCTGGCGCCCGGGACGGGGCTCCCCCATCCTCCGCGGCATGGGCCAGCCGACGGGATCTCCACGGGTGATCGGGGTGGGAGGGGTGTTCATCGACGACATCGTCCTGCCGAGCGGCGAGACGCGCATGGCGTCGCTCGGCGGGGGCGCGGTGCACGCGCTCATGGGGGCCGCCCTCTGGGGCGAGCGCCCCGGGATCGTGGCGCCGGTCGGCAGGGGACTGCCCGAGGGGTGCCGCAGGCTCCTGGAGAGCCACCTCGACACGCGCGGCCTCAGGCAGCTCGACCTGGAGCAGGTTCGCGCGTGGCAGCTCTTCGAGGAGGACGGCCTGCGCCGGGAGCTCTACCGGGTGGCGCGGCCCGAGCCGTTCATCGAGGGCCCCGGCCCTGAGGACCTCCCCGGCGCCTACGACCGGGGGGCGGCGTTCTACCTGCTGCAGGGGCTCGAGGGGGTGAGGCGGTGGAGGGCCGCGGTCAGCGGCTTCGTGCTCTGGGAGCCGCTCCAGCAGGTGATGAGCGCGGCCTCGCGGGACGCCTTCCGCGCCGTCCTGAGGGAATGCCCGGTCGACCTCGTCTCCCCCAACCTCGTCGAGGCCCGGGCGATCTACGGCGCGCTTTCGCCCGAGGCGCTCGTCGGCGCGATGCGCGAGGACGGGGCCGCCGCGGTTGCGCTCCGCATGGGCGCGCAGGGCGCCCTCGTCGCGGACGCGCCCGGAGGGCAGGTGCGCATCGGGGCCGTCCCCGTGCCGAGGGTCGTGGACCCCACGGGGGCCGGGAACACCTTCTGCGGGGGGCTCCTGGCCGGGATCGCGCAGGGCCGGGCGCTCGGGCACGCCGCCGCGATGGGGGCCGTCGCGGCGTCGTTCTGCATCGAGGGGTGGGGCGCCGTCGCCCCGGGCGCGGTCGACCGCGCGGAGCGAGATCGCCGCCTTGCAGCGGCGGTCGCAGGGCCCATCCTGCTCGCGTGAACACCGGCGGGAAACTCCTGGTCGTCGAGGCCTCGGTCGCGGAGGCGCTGCGCGCCGGCGGGCCCGTCGTGGCGCTCGAGTCGACCGTGATCACCCACGGTCTGCCGTTCCCGGCGAACCGCGACACCGCGCTCGCGATGGAGGCGGCGGTCCGGGAGGAGGGGGCCGTGCCCGCGACAATCGCGGTGATCGGGGGCCGCATCCGCGTCGGCCTGTCGCAAGAGGAGATCGGCTGGCTCGCGTCGCTGCCCCCGCATGCGGTGCGCAAGTGCAGCCGCAGGGATTTCCCGATCGTCGCGGCCCGCGGGGACAACGGCGCGACGACGGTGGCCGGCACGATGCTGGTCGCGCACAGGGCCGGGATCAGGATCCTCGCGACCGGGGGGATCGGCGGTGTCCACCGCGGGCAGCCCCTGGACGTCTCCGCCGACCTGGTCGAGCTCGGGCGCACACCCGTGGCCGTCGTCTGCTCGGGGCCAAAGTCCATCCTCGACCTGCCGCTCACCCTGGAGGTGCTGGAGACCCACGGCGTGCCTGTCCTCGGCTACCGGACGGAGACGCTTCCGGCCTTCTATTCCAGGGACAGCGGGCTGCCGATCGACGCCCGGGTGGAGGACGCCGTGGAGGCGGCGCGGATCGTGCACGCCGCGGGAAGGCTTGGGTTGGAGCAGGGGATCCTGGTCGCGGTCCCCGTCCCCGCGGACCGCGAGCTGCCCTTCGAGGTGGCGGAGGCGGCGATCCTGAAGGCGACGGACGAGGCCGCCTCGCTGGGAATCCACGGCAAGGCGCTCACGCCGTTCCTCCTGAAGCGCATCTCCGAGCTGTCCGGCGGGATCTCGCAGCGGGCGAACGTCTCGCTCCTGGTCAACAACGCCCGTGTGGGCGGCAGGATCGCGACCGCCCTGGCGCGCCTCGGCGCGGCCTGAGGCGCGCGGCGGGGCCGCCCCCTCCGCTCAGGTCTTGGGCCCCGGGGCTCCCTTCGCCAGCGCGCGCGAGTAGGCGATCAGGTCCCTGAGCTCCGCGTCCGACAGCTTGTCGCCGTAGGCCTTCATCTTCACCTTCCCGTCGTCCCCCTTCTCGCCGTTCTTCAGGTTCGCGAAGGCCTGGTCGTCGGTGAATCCCTTCTGGTAGGCGGCGTCGGTCAAGTCCTTGACCCCGGCCTTGCGCCCCATCTTGGTCTTGCCGACGCCGTCGTCCCCGTGGCAGGAGGCGCAGGACTGCGTCCAGTTGTCGGCGGCGGTGGCCGCGCGGGCGGCGGTGGCCGCGAGCAGCAATGTCGTGAGTCCGATTACTGTCATTGATTTCATATCGATCCCATTTCGGGCATTTTCCTCCCCGCGAAGGGGCCACGCAAGGACTATTGGGCCGGCGCAGTTGTTCAAAAACTGCGCATTGTCAGGCAAGATACGGTGAGGCAGCGCGCGGCGCGTCCCCTATAGTCCACGGATGCCGACTCGAAAGCCCGCAGGCCGGTCGCGCGCCGCGCGGTCCCTTCGCCGCGGCGCCCTCGCGCTTATCCTCGTTGTCGGGGGATTCTCCTCCCAGGCCGCGCCGCTGACGAACGATGCATGCCTCGATTGCCACGAGAACACGCCGCCGGACAAGAGGGAGAAGGATGTCGAGTACAACCCCAAGATCGAGATCCTGAATGCGGGTCCGTACTTGAAGTCGGTGCACGGCAAGCTCCTGTGCGTCGACTGCCACGTGGGGATAAGCGACATCCCGCACGAGGACAAGCTGGCGCCGGCGCAGTGCGCGTCCTGTCACCCGAAGGAGTCGGAGGCGTACGCCAACAGCATCCACGGGATGAGCCACTCCATGGGCGCGTCGGGAGCCGCAAAATGCTCCAGCTGCCATGGCGACCACGAAATGGTGCCGGTGAAGCAGATGGACTCGCCCGTTTTCAAGCTCAACCTCCCGAAGACCTGCGCCACGTGCCACAGCAACGCGAAGCTGACGGCTGAGTATCGGATCGGCAGCCCCAAGGCCGCTGCCAACTACGCCGACAGCATCCACGGGCAGGCGCTCCTGAAGATGGGGCTCATCATTGCGCCCTCATGCAACGATTGCCACGGCGTCCACGACATCAAGCGCAGCGTGGACCAGAGTTCGCGCACCAACAAGATCCACATCGCGGACACGTGCGGGCAATGCCACGTCGGCATCGAGGCGACCTACAGCCAGAGCGTGCATGGCAGGCTTCTCGCGAAGGGGGACCGCAGTGGTCCGATGTGCGCGGACTGCCACAGCGCGCACGAGATAACGTCGCCCTCTAACATGAACTTCAAGGCGCAGAGCGACCTGGTCTGCGGCGGCTGCCACAAGGAGCGCCTCGCCCATTACCGCGACACGTACCACGGAAAGGCGATGGCCCTGGGGCGCCCGAATGTCGCGAACGACGTCGCGGCCTGCTACGACTGCCACGGGCACCACGACGTCTTCCCGACAAAGGACCCCCGCTCCCGCATTTCAAAGGAGCGCATCGTGGAGACGTGCCGACAGTGCCACCCGGGTGTGAACGAGAAGTTCACGCAATACCGGCCCCACGCCGATCCGCTGGACAACGCCAACTATCCGCTGCTCCACAAGGTGTACGTCGCCATGACGGCGCTCCTCATCAGCGTCTTTGCGCTCTTCGGGCTGCACACCCTCCTCTGGCTTGTGCGCTCCGTGTACCTCTTCCTGAACGATTCCAAGACCTTCCGCGAGGCGAAGGTCCAGAGGCACGCCGACGACGACCAATTCACGCGCTTCACCTCGTTTGAGAGGCTCCTTCACCTGATGGTGGTGACGAGCTTCCTGCTGCTCGTGCTGACGGGGATGCCGCTCAAGTTCTACTATACGAGCTGGGCGAAGGTGATCTTCAACCTGCTGGGCGGGGCCGAGGTCGCGCGCGCGCTGCACCATTTCGGGGCGATCATCACCTTCACCTACTTCGGCCTTCACCTGGTGGCGCTGGTGACCGGGCTGTGGAGCAAGCGCGGCAACCTGCGCAACCCCGAGTCCGGGCGCCTCGAGCTTCGCAGGTTCTGGGCGGCGATGTTCGGCCCCGATTCGATGGTGCCCTCGGTCCAGGACCTGCGCGATTTTGTGGCCCACCAGAAATGGTTCTTCGGCAGGGGGCCGCGGCCCCAGTTCGACCGCTGGACCTACTGGGAGCGGTTCGACTACTTCGCGGTGTTCTGGGGCATCTTCATCATCGGAGCCTCGGGGCTCGTCATGTGGTTCCCGAAGTTCTTCACCGGCTTCCTCCCCGGCTGGGTGATCAATGTGGCGCTCATCCTGCACTCCGACGAGGCGCTGCTGGCGGCCGGCTTCATCTTCACGTTCCACTTCTTCAACACGCATTTCCGCATCGAGAAGTTCCCGATGGATACGGTCATCTTTTCGGGCCGCATATCGAAGACCGAGCTCCTGCACGAGAGGAAGCGCTGGTACGATCGCCTCGTCGCTTCGGGCCGCCTCGAGGCCCACCGCGTGAAGGACGAGTGGGAGAGCCAGAAGACGATCGCCCGCGCCTTCGGCTTCTTCTTCTTTGGCATGGGCCTGGTGCTCCTCATGCTGATCGTTTACGCGATGCTCTCGCGGCTCCTCCACTGATCGGTCGGGCGAGGGAGGAGGGGGCGGCGCCGCGCGGCGGCACGTGCCCGGCTGGCGTATTCGGGCTCATGAAACCCACCCGTTGGCCGTTCTGCGCCGTCGGCGGGGTGCAAGGACGCAGCAATTTTGGCAAAATCCACGCAGACGTTGCCGGGGGTTTCGCGGAGAATGCGGGGCGATTCCGGGAAGCGCGCGCTTTCCGGCCCCCATGCGCGAACCGACTCCCCACCGACCCTTCGTCCGGCTGGCCCTTGCCGCTCTGGCGGCGGCCGCGCTTGCGGCGCCCGTGCGCGCTGCGGACGCCGACAAGGCCTGCCTCGACTGCCACGGCGACCCCAGGCTGACGGTGAAGCGGGACGGCCAGGTGGTGTCCCTGCGCACCGACGCCGGCGAGATCGCGGCCTCCGCGCACGGGACGCTCGGCTGCACCGACTGCCACGACGGCGTGGACGCGGCCGTGCGCCCGCACCATGTCAAGGCCGGCCCCGTCGACTGCATGGGGTGCCATGAGAAGCTGGAGAAGACCCACGCGTTCCACGCCGACTTCCTGACGGTGCCCTTCGCCGCGACGCCGGAGACGGGGTGCACGGACTGCCACGGCACGCACGGGACGAAGCCGGCCTCGGGCGCCTCCTCCGCGTTCGCGGGCGCGAAGCTTGCCGCCTCGTGCGCCGACTGCCACGAGAAGGAGGTCGAGCACTTTCAGACGTCGGCTCACGGCATCGCCCTGGCGGCGGGCCGAAGCGAGGCCCCCAACTGCCTCGCCTGCCATCTCAAGCCGGTTGCGGTCGGCAAGGACAAGCTCGCGCTCAAGCGCGCCCAGACTGCCCTCTGCTTGGCCTGCCACCGCGACGAGAGCCGCGTGCTGGCCGACTCCTCTGTCAGCCGGGGCTTCATCGTCTCCTACGACAAGAGCGTGCACGAGACGAGCCTGGCGAAGGGCAACGCGGATTCCGCGACCTGCGTCGACTGCCACGGGAGCCACGAGACGGCCGGAGGGCTTGCGGCCGGGTCGAGGGTCAACCTGCGCAACATCCCGGCGACCTGCGCGCGGTGCCATGCGAAGGAGGCGCGCGAGTACGCGCAAAGCGCGCACGGGGCCGCGCTGCGCAAGGGGTTCACGGACGCCCCGGTCTGCACGACCTGCCACGGCGAGCACCAGATCCTCGACCACAAGGACCCAAACGCGCCGGTCTCGGCGCGCAACGTCTCGCAGATGGTGTGCGGCACGTGCCACGGCTCGGTGGCGATGAACGAACGCTACGGCCTGGCGACCGACCGCTTTGAAACCTTTGCCGACAGCTACCACGGCCTGGCCACGCGCGGCGGCTCGGTCGTGGCGGTAAACTGCGCGAGCTGCCACGGGGCGCACGCCATCCGCCCTTCGACGGATCCCCGCTCGCCGGTCAACGCCGCCAACCTCGCCAAGACCTGCGGCCAATGCCACGACCGGGCGGACACCCGCTTCACTTCCGCTCCCGTGCACGTCACGGCGAGCGCGAACGGCCAGGAGCCCGCGGTGTACTGGATCGCGACCCTCTACGTGTGGCTGATCGTCGCGGTGGTCGGGGGCATGGTGCTGCACAACGGCCTCGACTTCTTCCGGAAGGTGCGCCGCAAGATCGGCATCCAGAAGGGCGAGATCGTTGAGGAGGCCGTGCCGCACCGCCTGTACCTGCGGATGACGGTCAACGAGAGGCTGCAGCACGGCACGCTGGTCCTGAGCTTTGTGGCGCTCGTCATCACCGGCTTCATGCTCCAGTTCCCCGAGGCCTGGTGGGTCATGCACATCCGCCACAGGATCGGCCACCTGTTCGAGTGGAGGAGCATCATCCACCGCGTCGCCGGCGTCGTCCTCGTGCTGGCGGGCCTCTGGCACGTCCTCTACCTCGCGCTCACGGCGCGCGGCCGCCGGCTCTTCAGGGACCTGCTGCCGGTCCCCAAGGACCTGCGCGACGCGGCGGGCATCCTCCGGTACAACGCGGGCCTGACCCCCGACCGGCCGAGGTTCGGCCGCTTCAGCTACATCGAGAAGACGGAGTACTGGGCCATGATGTGGGGCTCCCTGGTGATGGGCGTCACCGGGGCGCTGCTCTGGTTCGAGAACACCTCGATCCACCTCTTCACGAAGCTCGGCTTCGACGTGTCGCGCACCGTGCACCTCTACGAGGCCGTGCTGGCGACCCTTGCGATCGTGGTCTGGCACTTCTACTTCGTCATCTTCAACCCCAACATCTACCCGATGAACCTCTCATGGCTCACCGGCTGGCTCTCGGAGAAGGAGATGCTGGAGGACCACCCCCTCGAGCTCGAGCGGCTGGAGGCCGAGCGGGCCAAGGCTGCGCGAAAGGACGAGCCTCCCGCGGCCCCTCCGGGGCTGCCTTAGGGGCCGGCGCCGGCTTCAGGCCTCGCCGCCGGCGTGCTCGAGGCCGCCCGGCGCCAGCGCCCCGCCCGACTCGACCTCCGCGATGTAGCGCCGCGTCGCCGGGGGCAGCTCGAGCCAGATCTTGA
>CAYNLL010000027.1:0-14222 GCA_964398015.1 uncultured Opitutaceae bacterium
TGAGCGAGGCGTGGGGCCTCGAACACGTCGGAGTCTCCTTCGGATGCGCTCTCGTTGACCTGGACGGCGACGGGGACCTGGACATCGTCTACAACAACTTCGACGGCCCGCCGACGATCCTGCGCAACAACAGCACGGAGGGGCACCGCGTGATGTTCAAGCTGGCGGGGCGAGCGCCCAATCTTGACGCAATCGGCGCCGAGCTGAGGATCGAGACGGCCTCGGGCATCCAGGTGCGCCAGATCTACACAGAGCGGGGCGTCGTCACGAGCGAGCCGGCCACGGTGCACTTCGGTCTCGGGGCCGACACGGTCATCAACAAGCTGACGATCCACTGGCCTAACGGCCAGGTTCAGGTGATCGAGGACCTGCCGGCCGACAACCTGATCACGATCGCGCAGCCGCCGATCGCGCCGGGCGAGACCGTCCGCAGGCCGCCTGCGCAGACCCGGCGGGCTCCGGCGCCCGACGCGCTCTTCGTGGAATGCGCGCACCCGCGCGGCGTGGACTACGTCGACACGGCGCTGCCGGTGGACGAGTTCAGCCGCCAGCGGCTCCTGCCGCGGCGCCAGAGCCTGAACGGCCCGGCGATCGCGACGGCCGACGTGAACGGCGACGGCATCCCGGACCTCTTCATCAGCGGCGTCGACGGGCAGCCCGGCGTGCTGTACCTGGGGCAGCCCGACGGCGGCTTCAAGGCCGCCCCCGAGCAGCCGTGGGCGGACGTGAAGGACTCGGACGACGTCGGCGCCATCTTCTTCGACGCGACGGGCGCCGGCCACCCGGACCTCTTCATCGCCAGCGGGGGCGTGCGCCACGACCAGGGCGATCCGGCGCTCAACAACCGCCTCTACCTCAACGACGGGAAGGGGCATTTCAAGCTGGCGCCGGCGGGCACCCTGCCGGCGGACCACGAGTCGACCTGCGTTGCGGCGGCGGCGGATTTCGAAGGGACGGGCCGGGCGGGCCTGTTCGTCGGCGGCAGGGTCGTGCCCGGGCACTGGCCGCAGGCGCCCCGCAGTTTCCTGTACCGCAATGTCGGCGGCCGGTTCGTCGATGTGACCGACGAGCTCGCGCCGGGACTGCGCACGATAGGGATGGTCACCGCCGCCGTATGGGCCGACCTCGACCACGACGGCCGCCCGGACCTCATCCTGGCCACCGAGTGGGGGCCGATCGTCTATTTCCACAACAACGGCCACGGCTTTGACAACTGGACGGAGAAGGCGGGCCTTGCGCAACGCACGGGGTGGTGGAGCGCCCTGGCGGTGGCCGACCTCACGGGGGACGGCCGGCTGGACCTGGTGTGCGGCAACCTGGGCCTCAACACCAAGTACCATGCCAGCGCGGAGGAGCCCACGGTGCTGTACGCGGGGGACCTCGACGGGAGCGGCCGTGAGCAGCTCGTCGAGGCCCAGTACGAGGGTGGGAAGCTCTATCCGCTGCGCGGCCGCAGCAAGCTGGGCTACGTCTTCCCGTGGATCACCAGGAAGTTCCCGTCGTTCGAGTCCTATTCGCACGCGACGATCACGGATATCTTCTCCGCGGACTACCTAACTAGGGCCCGGCGTTACGCTGCCACCGAGCTGGCGAGCGGGATCTATTTCCAGAGGCCCGACGGGACCTTCGAATTCAAGACTCTGCCCAGCATGGCCCAGATCTCGCCGATCAACGGGATCGTGGTGCGCGACCTGGACGGTGACGGCATCCCCGACATCTATTGCGTGGGCAACAACTACGGACCGGAGCCGTCAACGGGGCGGTTTGACGGGGGAGTGGGGCTTCTCCTGAAGGGGGACGGCCACGGGAACTTTGCCGCGGTTCTGCCTTGGAAGAGCGGCCTGGTCGCCCAGGGGGACACGCGGTCGGCGCTGGCCCTGGCCCTCCCGGGCCAGAAAGGCATCCCGTCGATCGCTGTCAGCCAGTCAAACGGCCCCGTACTTCTCTTCCGGCCCGCCCGCAAACCTGGCGAGTGACGGTAGCCATGTGGCCGCGGACCCCTCTGCGGCCTTTCTAGCGGATGGAGCCCATCTCAAAGTCGAGCACGGCAGCCTGCACCCGGGTGTCAAATGCGGCGTTCGCGTAGGCGATGGCCGCGGAGGTCTGGTTGAGCTGTGCGTCGCTCAGCTCGACAATCGACGAGCTGCCGACCTTGTACCTCGCCTGCGCCAGGTCGTAGGCCTGGGACGCGTGCTTGAGGAGCTGGCGCGTGGTCGATAGGCGCTGGTAGGCCGTCTGCACCGCGACCAGGGCGAGCCGGACGTCGCGGACGACCGTATCCTCGGCCTGCCGGAGAGCCTCCGAGGCGACGTTTGCCCTGATCTGCGCCTCGTGCTGGCGGGCGACCATGGCGCCGCCCTCGAAGATGGGGATGGTCAGCTGTACGCCGGCGGCCGCGTACTTGTCGGGGAGGTGATAGTCCTCGCTGAACGCGTTGCCCAGCACGCCTACTGCGGCAAGCGTCGGGTAGTTCGCGTCCTTTTCAGCGGCAGCGACGCTCATGGCGGCGTCCCGCTCAGACTGGAGGTCGAGGAGGTCCGGGCGCTGCTTGAGCGCGGTGGCGACAAGGACGGAGAGCTCCGCCGGCGGTGCGACCTGCTGGTGGTCGTCGGCCAGGATGAAGGTGCTCGTGTCCCGCCTTCCGAGGGCGGCCCCAAGGGAGGCCATCGCCCCGTTTACGTCCCCCTCGGCCTTTTGAAGAAGGAGCTCGGCCTGCTCCAGGGAGACCTCGGCGAAGCTGACGTCCAGCTCGGACTTAAGCTGGTTCTTGGCGAGCGTCGTGACCTGCTCGACGAGCAGCTTGCGCGCCGCGACAGTCTGGCGAGCGACGTCGAGCACCGCTTCCGCCTGGAGGGTCGCAAGGTAGTTGGCCTCGACGTTGAGCAGGATCTGCTCGCGGCTGGCCTCGGCGCCCTCGGCAGCGGCCCTCACCCGGGCCTTAGCGCTGCTGGAGAGGTTTCGCGTCCGCCCGAAGTCGGTGATCAGCTGCGAAACCATGACGCCGTCTGCCACCCGGTCGTACACGGAGGGATTGTTTATTCCCCCGGCAAGGATCCGCGTGTTGTCCCAGGCTGTGCCCACCGCCGTCGCGTAGCCCGTGGCCGTGGGATAGTAGGCCGCCTGAGTCTCCTTGAGCGCCTCCTTCGACAGGAGGGACTGCAACTGCGCGGCGACATAGGCTGGATGGTTACGCAGGGCCTCCGCCTTTGCCTCGTCCATGGACAGCGGCGAGGGTGCCGGGTCGGCGGCGCGCGAGGGCGAATCCGCGACGACGAGGAGGGCGAGGCAGGCCAGCCGAATCAAACTTTGCGTCGGTACCATATGAAGAAGGCCGCAGGGACGATGAACACGGTGAGGGCGACGGAGAAGATCAGGCCGCCGATTATCGAGCGGGCGAGCGGTGCGTAGGATTCGCTTCCTGCCCCCAGGGCGAGCGCCATCGGGATCAGGCCGATCACTGTGGCGAGTGAGGTCATGAGGACCGGGCGCAGGCGCACCCGCACGGCGAACCGCACGGCCTCGTAGAGGGGCATCCCGTCGGCCATCAGCCTGTGGGTGAACTCGACGATGAGGATACTGTTCGAGACGACCACGCCCACCATCATGACGACGCCCATGAGCGACATGATGTTGAGGGTGGTGCCCGTCGCCGTGAGCATGATGAGGACGCCCGACACGCCGGGCGGCACGGCCAGGAGGATGATGAAGGGGTCGACGAACGACTTGAATTGGGCCACCAGTACCAGGTAGACGAGGACGACGCTAAGGATCAGCCCTATCCCAAAGGACCGGAAGGACGTGTTCATCGCCCCGACGATGCCCCGGACGCTGACGAGGACGTTTTCGGGCCTCCTGGCCTTTGCGACGATCTCGTCGACCTTGGCGGCGACTCGGCTGAGCTCCTCCCCGTGCGGGGCGACGTAGACGTCGATCACGCGCCTGAGCTGGTAATGATCAACCTCCGTCGGCCTCTCGATTCGCTTCACATCGGCGATGGTGTCCAAGAGCGCTGTGTTGTGCTGGAGCGGGGAGCGAACGGGGATGCTCCGCAGGTCGTCGATGGACCTGACGGTGTTGTCCGGGTACTGGACCGTCAGCATGTAGAGGTTGCCACTCTTCGGATCGACCCAGTAGCTCGGGGCTATCATGCCGTCCGAAGTGAGCGCGGTGATGACATTGTTGACGACCTCGTGTTCCGACAGGCCCATCTCGATGGCATGGTAGCGGTCGATGTTAAGCTGGAGCGACGGCGCGTGCACGTCCTGCGGAATGAACGCGTCGGCGACGCCGGGTATCCCGGCCGCCTTTGCTCGGATGTCCTCCGCCACGGCATTTGCTGCGTCGAGGTCGTTTGCGCTGACCTGGATGTCGATGGGCGCCGGTATGCCTTGGTTGAGCACGGCGTCCACGAGGCCGCCGGACTGGAGGTACACGGTCAGCTCAGGGGCCTCCTTGTGGAGCGCCGCGCGGACGCGGTCCATGTAGTCAAAGCTCCCGACCTTGTGGCCGTCGACGAGGCTCACCTGAACGTACGCGGTGTTCGGGGCCGAGTTGCTCGTGTAGATCGAGGACAGGTCGGGCGTGGACCCGATGTTCGAGACGACGAGCCTGAGGTCGTGCGGCGATACGATAGAGCGGACGAGGTCTTCGACCTTGATGACCTCCTTCTCCGTGAGCTCGATGCGGGTCCCCGGCGCGGCCTTCATGTTGACGACGAACTGGCCCGGATCGGTGCGCGGGAAGTAGGCAAGGCCCAGGACGGGGACAAGCCCTAGGCTTGCTAGGAAAAGGCCCAGGATGGCCGCCACGGTCGCCACGGGCCGGCCGAGCGCGACTACCTGGGCGCGGTCGAAGCCCTTCAAGAACCTGTGGAACCTCGCGTTGAACCCGCGGTTGAAGCGGCCCCACGCCGACGCCGGGGATATGGATGCGCTCGCATCCTGGCCCTCGTGCTGGACTTCGCTTGCGCGGATCAGCTTTGCGCAGAACAGAGGGACGACCGACATCGCCACGAGATAGGAGGCGAACAGCGAGAGGACGACCGACAGCGCCAGGGCGGTGAAGAGGAACTTGCTGACGCCGGCGAGGAACGTGACGGGGAAGAACACAATGGCCGTGGTGAGGGTTGCGGCGAGCACGGCCAGGGCGACCTCCTCGCCTCCCTTTTCCGCGGCTACTTCGGGCGGCTCCCCGAGTTCCATGTGCCTGAAGATGTTTTCGAGGACGATCACCGAGTTGTCGATCAGCCGCGAGAAGACCAGGGCAAGGCCCCCCAGGATCATGGCATTTACGGAGCTGCCTCCCATCTGCAGTGCGATGAACGCGGCCAGGGCTGAAAGGGGGATCGACAGGAAGACGGCGAAGGTGGCGCGGATGTTTCCCAGAAAGACGAGGATCATCAGTCCGGTCAGCAGGAGGCCGATCACGCCCTCGTCGATCAGGTTCTCGATGGCCGTCTTCACGAAGACCGACTGGTCGAAGACGACGTTGGTTACGAGAGCCTTGGGAATGTCGATCAGCTTGGACACGGCCTCCCGCATGCCGTTGACGACGGCGATCGTGTTGGCCTCGGCGCTCGACTTGAGGATCGGAAGATACACCGAGCGCTGGCCGTCGATCCGCACGATGTTGGTCTGGATTGCCGCGTCGTCCACCGCCTTGCCGATGTCGGCGACGAGGACGGGCGAGCCGTTGAACATTTTAAGCGGCAGGCCATTGATCTGGGCTACCGTGTCCAGCTGGCTGTTCGTATACAGGTTGTAGTCGAAGGGCCCGATTTTGACGTCGCCGGCGGGCAGGATGAGGTTGGCCTCGTTGACCGCCCGCGCGACGTCCATGAGGCTCAGCTGCCTCGCCTCCATCTTCACGGGATCCACGTAAATCTGGATTTGCCTCAGCTTTCCGCCGAAGGGCGGAGGAATGGCGCAACCAGGCACGCTGGCGATCTGGTTTCGGACATTGTACTGGCCGACGTCATGGAGCTCAGCTTGGTTCATTCCCTTGCCCTTGAGCGTGATGAGGCAGACCGGAAGGCTTGAGGCGTCGAACTTTAGCACCACGGGCGGCAAGGTCCCCGGCGGCAGGCGCCGCAGGTTGGCCATCGCCAGGTTCGTGATGCTGGTCACGTCGGAATCCGCGTTTGTCCCCGGCTGGAAGTAGATTTTGATGAGGCTGATCCCCGGCAGGGACCTCGACTCAATGTGGTTGATGCCGCTGGCCAGGGTGAAGAACCGCTCAAACGTCCCCGTGATGTCGTTCTCAATCTGCTCGGGTGGCATCCCGGAGTAGAACGTGGCCACGACGACCACCGGGATGTTGATGGGCGGGAAGAGGTCGACCGGCATCCGCACGACGCTCGAGACGCCCACTACGCTCACAATGAGGCACAGGACGACAATGAGGTACGGATAGCGGATCGAGAAGCGCGACATGGAGGACGGTAGGCTGAGTGCGGCCGGAGGGCTCCTACCAGCGGCTCGTGTCAGTGCCGATGACGCCCTTGAGCTTCGCGCGGGAGAATCCCTTGCTGGCGCAGAACTCGCTGATGGAGCGGTCGCGCTCGGCGCACCTTCGGGCGGCCTCGGGCATCTTGTCCGCCAACGTGGCCGGGATGCTGACGACCCCGTCCCTGTCGCCATGGACGATCTCGCCGGTTTCTATCGTCATGCCGGCTACCTCGACAGGGGTGCCCATCTCCACGACGTGGCAGAAGGCGTGCGACGGTGAGACGTTCCCGGAGAACGCGTTCAGCCCTATTTTCGCGAACTCCCGGGTGCCCCTCACCGCCCCTGTTGTGACCACGCCCACGAATCCCAAGGCCTTCAGGATGCAGGCGTGGACCGGGCCGACCAGGGACCCCCGCCCAGGGTGCGCGTCGACGTCCTCGATGACGAGGACCCTCGGGTACGGGGCGTCCTCGATGCGCTCCCACCAGTCCTCGTGCTCGAGGTAGAAGGCGGGCTTCATCGGCGGCTCGGACGAGCGGACCTTCAGCGTGAGGGCGACCCCCACCATGGCGGACAGGACCTTGGTCCGGCAGACGATGCCGGGTCCCGTGAAACCCACGTTCTGGAGCCTTGCCCTTTGGGAGTCCACGGCGTTTGAGATCGTGCACGAGTCGAAGGTCACGAGGTCGAGAAAGAGCTGCGGCTGCAGATGGGGTTTCATGGGTGGAGTCAGGGGATGTAGAGCTGCGGAGTTTCGGTGACCCTCGGTGAAACGGGAGTCCCGGGCGCGAGTCCGGAGCGCTCTCCGATGACGACAAGGTCGCCCTCGGAGAGGCCGGAGCGGATCTCGGCGAGCGAGGACGTCCGCATTCCGACCCTGACGCTCCGTTCCTCGATTGTGTTGTCCTTTCCCACCACCAGGACCGTGGGGGCATCGCCGGCGGAAAGGGCGCCCAGGGGAACCGCGAGCACCCCATTGGCGTCCTGAACGCCGAGCGTGACCGAGGCATACATGCCTGCCTTGAATTCCCCCGCCGCATTGGGGACATCCACCTCGACGATCATCGTGCGGGTGGACCGGTCTATGTCCCATGCGTCGCGCGCGACCTTGCCGGTGAACGCCTTGTGGACGGCGTCAACGCTGATCCCGACGGCGACGCCGTCGTGGATCAGGGGCGTCTCCGCCTCGGGAACAGGGAACCTCAGGCGAAGGAGGTCGTTCTCCGCCAGCTCGACGACGGGGCCCGTGTTGGACGAGGTGCCCGCTTCCACCAGGGTTCCGTTGTCGACAAACCGCTTTGTGATTACGCCGTCAAATGGCGCCATGACCCGCGTATACTCCTCGAGCGTGCTGAAGCGCTCGGCTTCGGCCTTGGCCGACGCCATCGCGGCCGCCGTGGCGCTGTCCTTGGCCTCGGCGTCGTCGAGATCCTGCTGGGCGACGAGGTTGGGCTGCGTTCGGTTGACTTCGACCAGCCTCTTGTAGTTCAGGTCGGCGATGGCGTGCTCGGCCTCGGCGCGGCGCGCCGACGCCCGGGCACCTTCAAGCTCGTCCTTGAGCTCCGGAACCTCGAGCGTGGCCAGCAGGTCGCCTGCCTTCACACGGTCGCCTATGTCGACCCTGATGGGATTCACGTAGCCCGAGACCTTGGCATGGATCATCACGTCCTGGAACGGGTAGAATTCGCCCTGGAACGTCATCGTGTTGGACAGCTGAGTCCGGGCCGTCCTCACGACGGCGACTGTCTGCTCGCCCGTGTTCTCCACCTTGCCGCCGCACCCTCCCATGAGCAGCACCGCCGCCGCCGCGACCGCCGCACGGGCCGCTAGCGCCGTCAGTGTCTGCCTTCTGTCCGTTCCGGTTTCCATTTTTTTGCCTTTCTGATGCAGGGTAGGGGCGTCAGGCCCCGGCCAGCGGGAGCGTCACGAGAAACCGGCTGCCCGAGCCGACCGCGCTCTCGACGTCCACCCTGCCGCCGTGGGCGACGCAGATCGACTTGACGATCGCCAGGCCGAGTCCGGACCCGTCGTCCTCCGAGGATCGGTCGCGGTTGACGCGGTAGAAGCGCTCAAAGACAAGCGGCACTGCTTCCGGAGGGATTCCGATACCGGTGTCCGTGATCTCGATCGTCCCGCGCCCCGAGGAGCCATACACCCTCAAGTGAACGGATCCGCCCGGTAGCGTGTACTTGACGGCGTTATCCAGGAGGTTGACCACGACCTGCTTCAGGCGCGCCTGATCACCCATCACAAAAACGCGGTTCTCGACGTCGCTGCTGACCTTGATGTTCTTATCCTCGGCGAGGAGCGTCATCTGCTCTGAGGTCGCCACGACCAGGGCCGAGAGGTCGAGCTTCACCCACTCTGACTGGGCCTCGCCCGCGTCGAGGTGCGAGAGTGCGAGAAGCTTCTGGACGATCTTGCCCAGGCGCTCGACCTCCTCGAGCGTGCTGCCGATGCGGTCGCGAAGCTCGGCGGGCAGGTGGGTGTCGGAGGCGAGGTTCTCCAGTTCGCCCTGGATCACTGTCAACGGGGTCCTCAGCTCATGCGACGCGTCGGCGACGAAGCGCCTTGAGTTTCCGAAGGCGTCGTCGAGGCGCGTGATCATGTGATTGAGCGAAAGTGACAAGCGCTCCAGCTCATCGCCCGTGTTTGCGACGGGCAGGCGCTCGCTCAGGTTGTGCTGCGTGATCAACTCAGCCTTTGCCGCGATCCGCTCGACGGGCTCAAGTGCCTTCCTGGCCAGCAGGTAGCCGCCGGCCGCGGCAACGGCAACGACGAGGGGCATGCCGAGTGCCAGGAGCGCCAGCAGGCGGCCGGCAAACCGGTCGACGGGCTCCGCGGAGGTGCCCACCTCAACGAGGTAAGGGCTTCCTTCGGCCGTCGCCGCCCGGAATGCGGCGATCAGCAGCGATCGTCCGTCGCCGAGCCTCTGCAGGCGCGAGAACTCGGCTGCGCGCTCGGCCGCGGCCGGAGGCACACGGGACGGGTCGAAACTCTGGTCGACCGGCGGGCCCGAGACGTAGAGGACGCTCCCGTCGCCCCGGGTCACGCGTATGAAGCGGTCGCCCAGCTCCGGCGCGTAGAGGGCCTTGATTTCGCGGACGACATATTCTTCGCCCGTGCGGGGCGCGTGGGCCAAAAGCGTCTCCGCGATTTGTCGCGCGCGGCGGGCCTGTGTCTCCAGCAGGGTGTCGTCGAGGTACGCCCTTACCGTGATGTACAGTAGGCCGCCCAGCGCGGCGAAGACCGCCGCAAAGAGTACGGCATGCCACGCCGCGAGGCGGAATCGAATCGAGCGCGTGTTCACGGGGCCCCCTCGTCCGTTAGCCGGTAGCCCGCCCCGCGGACGGTCCGGATGAGCTTGGTGGGGAAGGGATCGTCGACCTTGGCGCGGAGGTGCCGGACGTAGACGTCCACGATGTTGGTGAGACCCTCAAAGCTCTGGTCCCACACGTGTTCGACAATCATCGTCCGAGAGAGCACGCGGCCCGGGTGGGTGGCCAGGTAGTCGAGCAGCGCGTATTCCTTCGGCGTCAGCTCGATCCGTCGGCCCGCTCGGCTGACCTTTTGCGTCAGCCGGTCGAACTCGAGGTCTGCAATGCGCACCATACTGCTCTGGTGCGCCGGGCCGCGGCGCAGAAGGGCCTTTACGCGCACCACGAGCTCGGCGAAGGCGAAGGGCTTCGTCAGGTAGTCATCGGCCCCCGCCTCGAAGCTGTCCACCTTGCATGCTGTGGCATCGCGGGCTGTCAGGACGAGGATAGGAATGCGGGCGTTGCGCTGGCGTATGCGGCGCAGCAATTCGGCACCGTCCATTCCTGGCAGGCCGAGGTCGAGGATCACCAGGTCGTAATCGTAGGTGTGGAACATGGCCCATCCGGTGTCCCCGCTGTGAGCGGCATCGACGGCGTAGCGCTCGGCTTTCAGGCCCCTCGAGACCATCTCAGCGACCTTTCGCTCGTCCTCTACGATTAGAATGCGCATGGGTAATCCACCGGCGGCGACAATACACGACTCACATTAAGGGACGGGGAAGAAATGATTAATTTTCCTTAATCTGAAATAGAGCGAGCGATCCTCGCGGCGCTGTGCTCTGACGCTCGTCCGGACGGGAAGGAGGGATGGGATTGGGGAAGGGGACTCTTCGGTGCGCCAGGGCGGATGCCCCGCCTTCATTCTAGGGACGATTTGGCGAGGCGCAACGGGCGGGATTGAGTTGCGTTCGCTGCCTTACGAGCGGGCCGTCCATTGCTAGGGCGGGTCACAACGCTGGGCATTTGTGACGACAAAACAAGCGCCCGGCAGGAAGGGTGTTTGGTTATAAAGTGCTACAAGAGCATGACGCGTAGTGTCATAAAATAGTAGCTCAACGAGGAAAATGGAGTTGCCTAATACATACTAATTTAATCTACATTAGATCAGAGTGGAAAATGTAATCCATCTTAGTCCGGCGGAAGACACCGTCCAAGGTCCCAGACGGACGCCTGGAACGCCGCACCGGAGCCAAGCTGTCGATCAGGCAAGCGAGGGTGCCGATGCAGGCGCGCTCGGAAGCCGTCCGCGTTCGAGCTTTCCATTCCCCTACCGACCGGATCCTCCGGAGGCGCTCAACAAGAAACCTGCACAACCTCATCAGACCTGGCCACAGGATGCTGTTTCTCGTCGGAATCCAGCACCACACCACAGTGAATAGCCATTCGTCTCCTGAATCCGCACCACAGTTCAATGGCGCACGGGCCTACCTAAGCCGTGCGCGAGCGACACACGCGGCCGCGCTTCTCGCCGTCATTGCGGCCGGCGCGGCCCGCGCCCAAAACGCGCCTGCCTCCGACGCCTGGGGCATCGCGACGCAAGGCTGGCTATCGGCCTCCGTCGCGGTCAGGGAGGGCAGCGATTCGAGCATTTTCGGCGTCTCCGACAACTTGGCCGGCCACCCGAACATCGCCAACGTCTCCTCGGCGTTCACGATGCTGAGCGCCGGCGTCACCTTCAACCTCCTGGCCTCCCAGCCGCAGGGAGCAAGCCCCTTCAAGACCTTGACGCTTGCGTACACCGCCGACTACACCGCGTACGCGGAGGCGGCGCGCGAGGACAACCTGCGCAACACCCTCACGCTCGAGGCTTCTGGCAGCGAGGGCCCATGGTCCTTTTCAATCGACAACCCGCTTCTGTACGTGGACGGCAGCAGGGAGGATGCGTTCTTTAACTTCTACAACAACCTCGGGTACGGCCTCGTGCGCGAACGCCGCAACCAGATTCAGGAGAACAACAGGTCCTTCCTTCGGTACGACGCCAACGACTGGTTCCTGCGCGCGTTGGACAACGCCACCTATTACAACCTCCTGATCGACGAGCACGACCCTGTCGGCGCCTACAAGGGCTATGCCAACTGGGTCAACCGCGACGACATCAACGCGGGCCTGGACCTTGGATTCAAGATCGCGCCCGGTTTCTCATTCTTTTCGGGCTGGCGAATCGGGCAGCAGACGCAGGCGCAACTCTACTACAATCCAGCGGCCAGCGACAGCACGTACAATCGCGCCCTTGTCGGGTTCGAGGGCGGGCTGGCGAAGTGGCTTCAGGCGCAGCTTGTCGCGGGCCCCGATTTCCGGCGTTACAGTGACGCGGAGCACCTTGGGCTGACGGGCGACCGGCATACCTGGCTTTATCTGCGGGGCCAGCTGACGGCGACGGTTTCGCCTGAGGACACGCTGAGCGCCTCCGAGAGGGTCTGGCACTTTGTCTCCAGCGCCGGCGTCTACTCGATACAGGAGACGGCGGAGAGCCTGACTTACACCCATGCCTTCTCAAGACAGCTCACCGCCTCGGCCGGACTCAAGCTCCTCGGGCACCGCTATGACGCACCGACCGTCCGCAACGACTGGACCGAGTCGGTTCCGGTCGATGTGACTTACGTGCTGACAAAGGGCTTTTCGGTGAGCGTGGATTATTCGGCCACATCCGGCCATTCCCACCTTCCCGTTGCCGTCACGCCTGGCCAGAATTTTGAGGACAACCTTTTCTCCCTATCCCTCAAGGCCTCGTACTAGCGAAACGCGCAGTCGGGCGACCCTGCATCCAGCAGTGGCACGCCGGCATCTTCCCTCTTTCCGGGGGCCCGCGCCTCACGGGCCCTCGGCGAGCGAAACGACGTCAAGCGACACGACCATCCTCGCCCAGCGCGCCGGCCGCTTGTCCCCCGGTGCGACAATCCTGACCGGCCCGGCGCCGGCGCCCAGGGGCTGTCCGTCCTGCCGGTCGACGAGCAGGACTGTGCGATCACTGAACGCCTCGTCGAATTCCGCCACGGCGTACACAACCGCGTAATTGTCGCGCGTCCGGGCGACGACCACCATGCGCAGCGCCTTTCCGCGGAGCTTCTCGCCGAAAGGAACCCCAACTTTCGCCAGAAGATCGCGCACCGGCACTCCCGAATACGTATGGGACTTCTTCTCGTGGCCGTCCACGGTGCTCGTCTCCACGTGGGGGAGCGCGGCGAGTTCTGCCGCAGTGAGCTTTAATGAGTTTGCGGCGAAGCTGACCGTCAGCACCACATCGTCCGCGCGCGCGGCTGCCGCGGCTCCCAGCACACACACGACAAAGAGATGGCGGAGCATGGCGCGCATACGGTGGCGGAGGATGTGCAAAGCGCTCGATTGTTGGCAACGATTTCCTAAGGCTGCACCCTCGCTTTGATCCTCGCCGGCTACAAGTTGCCGTCGAGCGGCGCGGTGGGCTCCGGCCGCCTTGGACGCGGTCGGAGCTTGTCCAATGATTAACCGAAGTTCTGGGTTCCACCCGGGCAAAAGGGGAGCGGAGAGGGCAGGACGGGGCGCATTATGGCCCCTAATGCCAACTATTCGCCCCGCTTTTCGTGCACATAGCCACTAAGGGATTTCCACTGGGGATTCCTTCGTGAATCTCGCGGCGCGCCCAACGGCTCCCTTCCGCGAACGCGCACCGCGAATGTCCTCCGCACAATGAGCCCGTGTCGTCGCAGCCACGAATCCTCCGAGCCCTGTACTCCTGGGCTGTGGATTAAGCCAACTTTTCTACCATATGAGACCCACCCAACACCTCGCCTTGTTCCTCATCGCAGCCGGAACGGCCTGCGCCCAGTACGCGCCGCCTTCACCCGCGGCCCCAGCCCCGGGGGCAATTGATGATTACCTGAAGGTGGCGGAGCCCGGCCTCGCGGGCTGGGATCTCGTCGTCAATGAGCGGCTGCGCAGCGAAAACAAGTCCGATGCGGGGACGACGCACGCCGGCTCAAACTTTGACTTCGATGCGGCTTCCCCGACCGACAACAGCAACGACTATTGGCTGACCCGTTTCCTGCTCCGCGCCGACTACACGAGCGACTGGTTCACCTTTTTTGTCGAGGGGCGCTCAAGCTATTCGATAGGGGACAACCGTTACACCGCCACAGCTGCCGGCAAGAACCTTGCCGAGGACGACGGTCCTCTCCAGCTGCAGATGGGATACGTCTCCATCGGGAACCTGAAGAAGGCACCCCTAGTGGTGACGCTTGGGCGGCAGGAGTTGACCTACGGCGACCAGCGCCTTGTGGGAAATGCCTTCTGGCTGAACATACCGCATACGTTCGATGCGGTTAAGGTCAGGTACCAGGACTCGTTCTTCGGGGTCGATCTGTTTGCCGCCAACCTGGTCTATGTCGACGAGGACCACTTCGAGCAGTCCAATTCCCAGGACACTCTTTCGGGCGCGTATATCGACGTCCCGGGTATTTCAAGGGACAATGTGAACGAGATT
>CAYNLL010000028.1:0-14062 GCA_964398015.1 uncultured Opitutaceae bacterium
GCCAGCAACCCCGAGGTTGACGACGAGAAGTGGATCCAGGTCGATCTCACCGTGCCCATGAAGGGCGCCCTCAGGAACCTCCAGGCCGGCATGCGCTTCAGCGACCACAAGGCCGGCGAAACCGGCGTGGTGGTCAGCGTGCCCGGCGCCGACGAGGTCCCGACGCCCCTGTCCGCCATCGGGGTCTCGAACCCCCCGGCGAACTACCTGCAGGGCCTGCCCGACATCACCACCTCGATGTCCCAGCACATCCTCACCAACTCGTACGGCGGGGTTGCAAACTTCATCGGGAACCTTCCCGAAGGCAACGGCCAGAACCTGCTGCAGTACTTCAACGGCACGCCGCCCCAGGACGGCGCGGTGTTCACCTCGACGCCCACATTCACGATCGATGAGCGCATCACCGCGGCCTACATCGAGAGCAGCTTCAGCGACGGCCCCCTCAGCGGGAACTTCGGCGCCCGCGCGGTCGAGACCACGACGACCAGCGCCAGCTACGACCTGAGCATGTCCCCCCCGGCGCTGATGTCGGAGCAGAGCACCTACACGAACATCCTCCCGGCGGTCAACCTCAACTACGACCTTGCGAAGGACCAGATCCTGCGCTTCGGCGTGTCGGAGGTGATCGCCCGCCCGAACACGGCGGCGGAGGCCAACTGGGTGGAGCTGTACGACTCGACGCTCGGTGGCGTCGGCGGCAACGGAAACCTGAAGCCCTACGAGTCCACGAACCTGGACTTCGCCTATGAGAACTACTACGCGAAGAACGCCTACTTCGCCGTGGACCTGTTCTACAAGGACATCCAGAACTACATCCTGAACGCGGCCAATCCCGAGCAGTGGACGGATTACTCGCTGACGGGCCACCCGACGGAAACCTACGAGATCACGCGCCCCACCAACGGCGGCGCCGCCACCTCGCAGGGCGCCACGGCCTCCATCCAGCAGCCGTTCGGCGACGGGTTCGGCGTGCAGGCCAACTACACGATCATGCACACCTCGAGCAGCAACGGCGCCCTGCCGTACTCCTCGAAGAACCAGTTCTACATCAGCCCCTACTATGAGAACCGGTGGGGTTCGTTCCGCCTGACCTATGCCTGGCGCGACGACTACCTCTCCAGCTCGTTCAACGGGCAGAGTGCGGTCTGGACGTCGCCGTACGCCCGCGTCAACGCGAGCGCGACGTTCATCCTGACGAAGAACTTCTCGCTGATCCTCTCCGCCACCAACATCCTGGACGAGACGTACCACCAGTACTTCCAGAACCAGGGCGCCGGCTCTGTCCTCGCTGACGAGTACAAGGACGGCCGCGGTTACTCGGCGGCGATTCACTGGAACTTCTAAGGCCCGTCGGGCTTTGGTAGCAGCAGGGCCCGGATGCCTCGGCATCCGGGCCTTTTTCTTTGCCTTCGCCAGAAGAGGGTGGATAGACGCGGGCGAAGCTGGCAACGTGGCCGGGTGGACAGACCGAAGACCCAGAGCCCCCGCGGAGCCGGGGCGGCGCCGCGGCCCGAGCCGCCCGTCGCGGACCCGCGCCGATGAAAGCCATCCTGGGGCTGTCGGCCTACTATCACGACTCCGCGGCGGCGCTTGTGGTGGACGGGCGCATCGTGGCGGCGGCGCAGGAGGAGCGCTTCACCCGCGTCAAGCACGACCACCGCTTCCCGGCGAACGCCGTGGCCTACTGCCTGGCGGAGGGGGGCCTCACGCCCGCCGAGGTGGACCACGTGGTCTTCTACGAGAAGCCGTTCCTCAAGTTCGAGCGGCTCCTGGAGACCTACCTCGCGGTGGCCCCGGCCGGTTTCCGCTCGTTCCTGATGGCGATGCCGCTCTGGGTGCACGAGAAGCTCAGGCTCCCGGGCGAGATGGCCCGGGAGCTCGGCCACGGCTACACGGGGCGCTTCATCTTCCCCGAGCACCACGAGTCCCACGCGGCGAGCGCCTTCTTCCCCTCGCCCTTCGAGGAGGCGGCCATCCTGACGATCGACGGCGTCGGCGAATGGGCGACGGCGAGCCTCGGCAGGGGCGAGGCCAACAGGATCACCCTCAGCCACGAGATGCGCTTCCCCCATTCGCTGGGGCTGCTCTACTCGGCGTTCACCTACTTCTGCGGCTTCAGGGTGAACAGCGGCGAGTACAAGCTCATGGGCCTGGCGCCCTTCGGCGTCCCGAGGTACGCCGACCTCATCCTGGAGCGCCTGATCGACCTGAAGGAGGACGGGTCGTTCCGCTTGAACCTCTCGTATTTCGACTTCTGCGCCGGGCTCACCATGACCTCGGGGCGGTTCAGCCGCCTGTTCGGGGGGCCCCCGAGGACCCCCGAGGGGCCCGTCACCCAGAGGGAGTCGGACCTCGCCGCGTCGATCCAGCAGGTGACCGAGACCATCATGCTGCGGATGGCCGCCCATCTGCACCGGCTGACGGGATCGAAGAACCTCTGCCTTGCCGGGGGCGTCGCGCTCAACTGCGTCGGCAACGGCCGCCTCCTTCGGGAATCCCCCTTCGAGCGGATATGGATCCAGCCGGCGTCCGGCGACGCGGGCGGCGCGCTGGGGGCGGCGCTCTTTGTGTGGTATCAGCTCCTCGAAAACCCGCGCGAGCCGCAGGTTCCCGACGCCCAGGCGGGGTCGCTTCTCGGCCCGTCCTACACCGTGGAGGAGACCGAGGAGCTCCTGCGCTCGAGGAAGGCCGTGTACCGGAGGTTCCCGGGTGCGAGGGGCCTCTTCGACGAGGCGGCCCGGCTCATCGCGGCGGGAAAAGTCGTGGGGTGGGTCCAGGGGCGCATGGAGTTCGGACCCAGGGCGCTCGGGGCCCGCAGCATCCTCGGCGACGCGCGGAACCCGCGGATGCAGGAGGTGATGAACCTGAAGATCAAGTTCCGTGAGTCGTTCCGCCCGTTTGCGCCCGTCGTGCTCCGCGACAGGGCCCACGAGTTCTTTGACCTGGGCTCCGGCACAGAGAGCCCGTACATGCTCCTGGTCGCGCAGGTCCGCGCGGACAAGCGCGTGGCGGCCGAGGGCAGCGCAACGGGCCTCGACAGGATCCGCGACGCCCGCTCCGTCATCCCCGCCGTCACCCACGTCGACGGCACCGCGCGCGTCCAGACCGTGGACCAAGGGCGCAATCCCAGGCTCTTCGGACTCATGGAGGCGTTCGACCGCCACACGGGCTGCCCGGTGATGATCAACACGAGCTTCAACATCCGCGGCGAGCCCATCGTCTGCACGCCCGACGACGCCTACAGGTGCTTCATGGCCACGAATATCGACGCGCTGGTGATCGACGACTTCCTGATGCTCAAGGAGGAGCAGCCGGAGGGGGGGCGTGCCAGCCTCGAGGCTTACCTCGTGCGGTACGGCAGGGACTGAGCACCCCGCTGCCGCCGCCCACCCTCCCCACAGCGATGTCCCTCGTCCGCATCAACAGGAGCCCCTCCCGCAGGAGCCTCGTCACCTTCGCCCTGGCCTGGCTTGCCCTCGTCGGCCTGCTGGGGGCGCAGATGTGGCACCGCGGGAGCCGCTCGCCCGCGGAGATCGCCTGGATGGTTGCCGCCGCCGTTCCGCTGTTGGGCTGCCTCAGCCTGGATCTCCTGAAGGCCGTCTACGTCGGCCTGAGCTACGCGACCTATCCCGTCGGCTTCGTCGTCTCCCATGTCGTCCTGGCCCTCGTCTACTACCTCGTGCTGACCCCGGTCGGCCTCGTGATGCGGCTGTTCCGGTACGACCCGCTGAGCCAGAGGCCCGGCCCCCAGCCGGAATCGCTCTGGATTCGGCGCGTTGACGCCAAGACCGTCGAAAGCTACTTTCGGCAGAGCTAGCCATGCAGAACCCGGAGAAAAACGAATTCAGCAAGCAGGCCGAGGCCAGGCAGAGGGGGCCCCTCGCGGAGTTCCTCTCGTTCCTGCTCCACAACAAGAAATGGTGGCTGACGCCGATCATCCTCGTGCTGCTGGTCGTCGGCGTGCTGGCGGTGCTCGGGGGCTCCGGGGTGGCGCCCTTCATCTACACGCTCTTCTGAGGGCGAGGGTCAGCCTCCCTGGCGCGACTCGAGGCGCATGCGCCCGATGAGGCGACCGATCGACTCCGTCACCGCAGCGTTCCCCTCCGACAGGGAGAGGGTCCGGGCCTCGGCGAGGCGGGTCATCATCTCGTCCGTGCGCCTGAGGCGGTAGAACTTGAGCGCGAGGGAGAGTTCAAACGTGGCGTTCACCGGGCCGCTGCGCTCGGCGGCGGCGAGATACCGCGCCGCGCGCTCGTCGTCCCCCGAGGCCTCGCTGGCCATCGCCGCGCGCAGGTTGTTCTCCTGGTTGGCCGGCTGGGCGTCGGCCGCGGCGAGGCTCTCCCTCACCGCCTCGTCGTGCCGGCCGCCCGCCTCAAGCAGGCCCACGAGGGCCTCGAGTGCCTCCTGGTCGCCGGGATGCTCCGCCAGGATCGCCCGGAACTCCCTCTCGGCCCCGGCGCCGTCGCCCGACGAGCGCAGCAGCTCCCCGCGGACGAGGCGCAGCCGGCGGTCGCCGGGCTCCCGGGCGAGGGCCGCCGCCAGGAACCCGATCCCCTCTCCCGGCCGCGCCGCGCGCGTCCAGTAGTCGGCGAGGACCGGCGCCAGCAGGTCCATGTCTGCGCCCGACCCGGCCGCGCGCATGAGGAGGGCCCCGGCCTCTGGAAGGCGGCCGAGCCGCATGAGGATCGAGGCCTCGTCGGCGCTCAGCGCGAAGTCGCGCGGCAGGAGGTCCTCCGCCCGCCGCGCCATGGCGAGCGCCCCGGCCGCGTCGCCTCGGTCGCCGTCGATCCCCTCGAGGATCCCGGCAAGCTCCGGGTTGTCGGGGTCCGCGGAAAGGGCGGCGGCCGCCACCGCGGCCGCGCAGGAGAGCGCCTCGGGGGTCCGCCCGGCCCTCGACGCCTCCCCGATGTCCCTCGCCATCCGCGCCTGGTCCTCCACGTAAGTCAGCTGGCCGGTGAACGGCGGCTTGCGGACGAGGACGTCGATCCTCAGGAGCATCGGCAGCCTCTCGTGCGCCGTGTAGCCGAGCGCGGCCGCGCAGCCGGCGGAGTCGAGCCACGCGCCCGCTCCGGGTCCGCCCGGAAGCGCGCCGAAGCAGCCCTCGCCGACCAGGCGCCCGAGGCGGAAGCTCCCCTCCCAGTCGAGGTGCACGTGCTCAAAGAGGAGCTCTCGGCCGCAGGGCGCGGCCGTCGAGTCGGGATCCGAGCCCATGGCCCTCGCGGCGTCCACCAGGATGACGCCCGCGCCGCCCCCGCCCGCGACCCTGCGGATGACCCTGTTGATCTCGGGATCGGGTCGGAACCGCAGGGCGTCCCAGTGCAGCGCGGCGACAAGGTGGCGACGGGCGCCTTCCGTGTCGCCCGCGCGCAGGTCGAGGGAGCCCAGCATGAAGTGGGTGTCCGCGTACTGCGGGTCCGCCCGCAGCGCCTCCTCCAGCTGCGCCCGCGCCCCGGGCTCGCCCAGCCTCCAGCCGAGGCGCCCCGCCTCGAAGGCGGCCCGCCACGCGGGCGCCTGCGCCGCCGTGAGCCCGGGGCCGTGCAGCGAGAGAAACGGCGCGCAGTCCTTGATGTTGGCGACCACCGTGCAGAGCACGGTCCGCGCTCCCGCCCCGGACGCCGCCGCCACGACGCCCCTGAGGTTGGCCTCGAAGTTGGCGTAGACAGCCGCGAGCCTCGGATCGTCGCCCGCCACCGCGTTGTTCACGAACATGGACATGCCCCCCCACTCCGCCGCGCCGCGGCGCGGGGAGAGCCTTCCCAGGAGGGAGCCGACCAGCTGGCCCGTGCGCGTCGAGCGCACGAACACGCTCGCACGGATGACCCAGAGCGGCGGCATCTGGGAGAGATAGGCGCAGCCCGGGCCGTAGGGACCGACCACCTCGTTGTTGCCCATGTAGACCACGAACAGGTCCGGCTCGAAGCGGGCCATCTCGCGCGCGATCTGGTAGACCACGTGGGAGTTGATCGCGACGATCCCCGTGTTGAGGACCTCGATCGTCCTGCCCGGGTACCGGGAGCGCAGCTGCGCGCGGAGCTGGGGGGCGAAGGCGAAGCTCGGGACGGGAACCCCCTGCGCCGCGGATTCCCCGAGGACCACGATGCGCACGGTGCCGGGCGCCTTGCGCGCCGAGACGCGGAAGTTCAGGGGGCGCAGGTCGAAGTCGCCCGGCAGGAAGAGGCGGACGAAGTCCGGGTTGGTCCTGAAGTACCCCGGCTTCGCGTCGGGGATGAGGAAGGTCGACGGCCTGCCGAAGCCCCCCAGGCGGAGCCCCGCCTCGAGGGCCAGGAAGAGGGCGAGGGGGACCCAGACGGCGAGCCCGAGCCTCTGAAGCCAGGGACGCAACCGCGCGCGCCCATCCGGGCTTTCTTTTGGGGGAGGGAAGGCGGGGGGCATGGTGCGGGCGAGCGTCCTTGGGGCGCCCATATTAGCGGGCGGCGGCCCCGGCGCGCTCGAGCGCCCGGCGCGCGAGGCCGAAGCCCGGGTTGATCTCGAGCGCCTGCTCCAGCTGAGCGATCGCCTCGTCCCTGCGCCCCGGCGTCCTCAGGAGCACGATCCCGAGGCAGTACCTGGCCTCCGCCGAGCCCGGCTTCAGGCGCACCGCCGCCTCGAACTGCGCCTGCGCCTGGGCCAGCCGGCCGGGGACGTCGGACAGCAGCACGCCGAAGTCCTGGTGGAGGTTCGGGTCGGACGGGTCCAGCCGCAGCGCCGCCTCGTACTCGGCCACGGCGTCGGGCAGGCGCCCGGCCTCCTTCGCGAGCGCCCGGGCCAGGTTCGCGTGCAGCTGGGCAATCCCGGGGGCGAGCTGCAGCGCCGCGCGGTACTCGGCGACCGCGTCCGCGAGATGGCCGGGCATGCGCGCCCAGGCGGCGCCGAGGTTGCTGTGCGCCTCCATGTAGCCGGGCCTCAGGCGCAGCGCCGCCCCGTACTCGGCCACGGCGTCGCCCAGGCGGGCCGGGGGGGCCGAGAGCGCGTTCGCGAGGTTGTAGTGGTACTCGGCGTTCCCCGGCGCCAGGCGGATCGCCCGGGCGAAGGCGCCCCTCGCCTCCTCCATGGAGCCGGGCTCCCTCATCAGGAGCACCCCGAGGTTGTTGAGCGCGCCGTCGTAGTCGGGGCGCAGCTCGACGGCCATGCGCAGGTGCGCGACGGCGTCCTGCCGGCGGCCGGGGACGCCGCCGAGCGCGACCCCGAGGTTGTTGTGGGCCTCGGCAAAGTCGGGCCTCAGGCGAAGCGCCGCCTCGTACTCGGCGATCGCGTCGGCAAAGCGCCCCGGCATCTTCAGGTAGGCGCTGCCGAGGTTGTTGTGCGCCGCCCAGTGGTCGGGCTTGAGCCGGAGGGTGGCCTCGTATTCGGAGATGGCCTCGGGGAGGCTCCCGGGCCTCTCCCCGAGGGAGACGGCCAGGTTGTAATGGGCGAGCCAGGCGGAGGGGTTGCGGGAGAGCGTCGCGCGGTTGAGGGTGTCGGCGTCGGAGTAGATCCGGCATTGCCTCCACGAGAGGACCCCCAGCGCCAGGGGCACCGCGAGCAGCGCCGCCGCCCGGGCCCGAGCGTCCGGCAGGACGCGGGCCGCCGCGCGGTCGAACGCCCAGGCGAGCGGGACGAGGATCCCGATGCTGGCGAGGTACTGGAAGTGGTCGGCGACATACGAGAACAGGAACGGGTAGACGTTTACGAAGCCCAGGACGGGGAACAGCGTCCCCGCGAAGAAGAGCAGGCCCGCGAGGGGACCGCGCCACCGGTGCGCGAGGAGCGCCAGCGCGGCCAGGACCGCCAGGTCGGCGGCCGCGAACAGGTACTGCCAGGCCTGCGCCGGGTCGACGGTCCAGCGCGGATAGATGAAGGTGAGCCCCGCGGGCCAGACCAGGCACCGGGCGTAGAAGGCGATCACCCGGCCGGCGAGAAGCAGGCGCTGCAGCGCGCCGAGCGCGAAGTCGGCCCCCTCCGCACCGATCAGCTTCCTCTCGATCCACGCCGTGAGCAGGCCGCTGCAGGCCGCCAGGAGGAACCACGGCGCGAGCGGCAGCACGTCGCGGCGCAGCCCGAGGCGGCCCCGGCGCCACCAGAACACGACAAGCAGCGCGGCGGGCAGCGTGGCCGTCACTGTCTTCGTCAGGAGGGCCATGGCGAAGAGCGCGAGCGCCCCCGCGTACGCCGGCCTCCCGCGGGACGCGTCGTAGCGCAGGTAGAGGAGCGCGGCGCAGAGGTAGAAGACCGCCGAGAGCGTGTTCTTCTGCTCGGAGATCCACGCCACGGACTCGACGCAGACCGGGTGCAGGGCGAAGACCAGGCCCGCGAGCACCGGCGCGGGGAACGCGAGCCGGCGCAGGACGTGGACGAGCAGCCATGCGGCCGCGGCGTGGAAGGCCGCGTTGGCGATGTGGTAGCCCAGGACGGCGTCGCCCCAGAGGCGGTGCTCGACCCAGAAGGCGCTGTGGAGAAGCGGGTAGTACTGCTGCGTCGCCCCCACCTCGAACCAGATCCTCCAGAGCCCGTGGAGCGGGCGCAGCGCAGCCTGCGTCACGTGCGCGTCGTCGTCCCAGAGGAATCCCCCCCGCAGCGCCGGCGCGTAGGCGGCCGCCACCGCGGCAAGGAACAGGACCGCCAGGCCGGCGGATTCGATGCCCGCCCAAGCGGGTTTCGCCGATCGGACGACGGGAGGGGACGCCACGGCGCCAATTCGGGAGGATTAGACGGGAAGGGTCAAGTGCCCGATCCCGCCGCGCCGCCGGCGGGCCCTCCGCCCTCGGGGAAAGCCCGGGTCGCTGGCAGGGATGTTAAAAACATAGTCATTTCTGCCATTTTTTAACGGAGCCGACGCGAATATCATCGCTGCTCCATCACCGATAGCCGAATCTCACACGCAAGAGCCCCCATGACCGGTCCATCGACGGCAGCGCCCAGCCGATTTGAGCACGTCCCGATCGCCGTGTTCCAGAGCAGCCGCGACGCCTCGCATGCCGTGGCCCGAGAGATCGCCGCCCTGATCCGCTCGAAGCAGGAGGCGGGCAGGACCGCGGTGCTCGGCCTCGCGACGGGCTCGACGCCCCTCGGCCTCTACGCGGAGCTCGTGCGGCTGCACCGCGACGAGGGCCTGAGCTTCAAGAACGTGGTCTCGTTCAACCTGGACGAGTACTACCCGATCAAGGCCACCCATCCCCGCAGCTACCGGAAGTTCATGCAGGACCACCTGTTTGACCATGTCGACATCCCCGCCGCGAGCACCCACGTGCCCGACGGGTCGGTGCCGCTCTCCGAGGTCGACGCGCACGGCGCGGCGTACGAGAAGCAGATCGAGGAGGCGGGAGGGATCGACCTGCAGATCCTCGGCATCGGCAGGACGGGCCACATCGGCTTCAACGAGCCCGGGAGCGCCCGGCGCTCGCGCACCCGCAGGGTGACGCTCGACCCCCTCACCCGCCGCGACGCATCGGGCGACTTCGGGGGCGAGGAGAGCACGCCCCGCTACGCGATCACGATGGGGGTAAGGACCATCCTCGAGGCCCGGCGCATCGTCCTGATGGCCTGGGGGCAGCACAAGGCGGAGATCGTGCGCGCGGCGGTCGAGGGCCCCGTCACCCCCCAGGTCACGGCGTCGTTCCTCCAGGAGCACGACAACGTCCACTTCGTCGTCGACCGTGCGGCCGCCGGGGCCCTGACACGCTACCGCACGCCGTGGCTCCTCGGGGCGCTGGGCGACCAGGGCCTCGAGTGGGACCCGGCCATGATGCGCCGAGCGATCATCTGGCTGTCGCAGCTCAGGCAGAAGGCCGTCCTCAAGCTCACCGACGACGACTACAACGAGGCCGGCCTCGAGGACCTGCTCCGGATCCACGGCTCGGCCTACGAGGTCAACCTGGCCGGCTTCTACCAGCTCCAGCACACGATCACCGGCTGGCCCGGCGGCAGGGATCCGAGGCGCACGAAGCCCGGCGACGCGCCGGCGCGGCCGCTGCGCTCGCCCTCTGCCGGCGTCTTCCCCAAGCGCGTCCTGGTGCTGTCGCCGCACCCGGACGACGACGTGATCGGGATGGGGGGCACGCTCTGCCGCCTGGTCGAGCACGGGCACGAGGTCCACATCGCCTACCAGGTCTCCGGCGCCAACGCCGTCTCGGACGAGGCGCTCGCGGGCGTCCTGCGTTTCGTGGCCGACGCGGGCCTGGCGAGCGGGGCGACCGCGGAGAGGCTGGCCGGCCTGTGCGCCGCGCACGATTCGGCGGGGGCCCTCCCCGAGACGGGCGAGACCCTGGTCTGGAAGGGGCTCGTGCGCCGCCAGGAGGCCCTCGCGGCAGCCCGGGTGTGCGGCGTGACGGCGGCCCGGCTCAACTTCCTGGACCTGCCCTTCTACCACGCCCCCCCGGGGAGCCGGCGGCAGCTCGCGCAGGAGGACGTGGAGATCATGCGCCGCATCCTGGGCCGGGTCCGCCCCCACCTCATCTTCGCGGCGGGCGACCTCGACGACCCGCACGGCACCCACCGCCTCTGCCTGCACGCCCTGCGCGACGCGATGGCGAAGCTCTCGGGCGACGCCTGGGTGCAGGAGACGGAGCTCTGGCTCTACCGCGGCGCCTGGTCGGAGTGGTCCGCCGACGAGATCGACATGGCCGTGCCCCTGAGCCCCCAGGAGGTCCTCAGGCGCCGCAAGGCGATCTTCTGCCACGAGACGCAGAAGGACCTTGCGCTCTTCCTCGGCGAGGACCGCCGCGAATTCTGGCAGCGCTCCGAGGACCGCAGCCGGCGCCTCGCGGAGACCTACAACGCGCTGGGGCTCGCCGAGTACGAGGCGATCGAGGCTTTCAAGCGCTATGCCCCCGAAACCTTCCTTCGCGACCTGCCTCTGTAGCGCGCTGGCGGCGGGGCTGGCGCTCCCGGGCCAGGCCGGCGCCGCGGCCCAGCCCCTCGACGTGATGCCCGCCCCGGCCGAGGTGCGGGTGTCGGAGGGCCGGGTCGCCGTCCGCGGCCCGCTGGCCGTCTCGTGCTCGCCGCAGCCGGACGGGCGCCTGGCCGCCGCGCTCGCCCGCGCGTGCGCCCGGTGGCGGCCGTGGGAGGGCCCGTACGGTGAGCCGCTCACCGTCCAGGTCGAGTGCGCCGCCGCCGGCGCCGCCGTCCCCACCGGCTCGGAGGACGAGTCGTACGCGCTCGAGGTCACCCGGGAATGGGGCGTCACGCTGAGCGCCCCGACGGCGCTCGGCGTCATGCACGGCATGGAGACCCTCCTGCAGCTGCCGCAGAAGGACGACGAGGGGTGGTACCTGCCCGTGGTCTCCATCCGCGACCGGCCGCGGTTCGGGTGGCGCGGGCTCATGATCGACGTCGCCCGCCGCTGGCAGCCGATGGAGGTGATCGAGCGCAACCTCGACGCGATGGCGGTGGTGAAGCTCAACGTCCTTCACCTCCACCTCACCGACGACCAGGGCTTCCGGATCGAGAGCCTCACCCATCCCGAGCTGCAGGCGAAGGGCTCGGACGGCCACTACTTCACGCAGGTGCAGATGCGCGCGATCATCGCCTACGCGGCGGCGCGCGGCATCCGCGTGGTGCCCGAGTTCGACGTCCCCGGGCACGCGACGAGCTGGGTCGTGTCCCATCCCGAGCTCGCGAGCCTGCCCGGACCCTACGGGATCGAGCGCCAATGGGGCGTCTTCAACCCGGTCCTCGACCCGACGAAGGAGGCGACGTACGGCCTCCTGGGCGACGTCCTCGGCGAGATGGCCGCCCTCTTCCCCGACCCCTTCATCCACATCGGGGGCGACGAGAACAACGGCGTGCAGTGGAACGCGAACCCGGCGATCCAGGCCTTCATCCGCGAGCGCGGCCTGAAGGGGAACGAGGGCCTCCACGCGTACTTCAACACGAGGATCTCCGCGGTCCTCGCCAAGGCCGGCAAGCGGATGGTCGGGTGGGACGAGATCCTCAGCCCAGACCTGCCGCGCAGCATCGTGATCGACTCGTGGCGCGGGACCGAGGCCCTGGCCGCGGCGGCGCGGACGGGATACGACGGGATGCTCTCGAACGGGTTCTACATCGACCTGATGCACCCCGCCTCGGAGCACTACCTCGCCGACCCGGTCCCGGAGGCGTCCGACCTGACGGCGGACCAGCGCGCCCGCGTCCTCGGCGGCGAGGCCACGATGTGGGCCGAGTGGGTGACCCCGGAGACCATCGACTCGCGGATCTGGCCGCGCACCGCCGCGATCGCGGAGCGCCTGTGGTCGCCCCAGGGCGTGCGCGACGTGCCCGACATGTACCGCCGCCTCGACCTCGTGAGCGCGCGGCTCGCCGACGCGGGCTCCCTGCACCTGCGCAACCGCGACGTCATGCTGCGCCACCTGGTCGGGGAAAACCTCGGCGCCCCCGAGTTCTCGTCGCTGCGCACGCTCCTCGACCTGGTCGAGCCCGTGAAGGTGTACCGGCGCGGCTCGCTTCAGGTCTGGTGCAACCAGCTGGTCCCCCTGGTCGGCGTGGCGGACGCCGCCCAACCGGAGAGCGCGCTCTCGCGAGCGTTCGCCGGCTCCGTGGAGCGGATGCTCTTCGCTCCCGGAGGCATCGACCGGTCCCAGGCCGCGCCGCTCGCCGGGCTCCTGAGGGCATGGGGGGCGGACGGCGGGGTGGTCGCGGACCAGCTGGCCTCGGTCTACCCCGCCGTCAGGGAGGCGATCCCGAGCGCCCGGGGCCTCATCGCCGCGTGCGCGGCCGGCGACGAGGCCGCGCAGGCGCTCGGAGCCGGCACGCCCCTCGGGCCCGAAAGGGCCGCCGCGTGCCTGGCGGCGCTCGGCCTGGCGGCGCAGGAGAACCCTTCCGCGACCCTGCTGCCGATCGTCTCCCCGCTCCGGCTCCTGGTGGTCGCCGCCGCTCGCCAGGGAGAGCGCCCGGGCCTACCCGGCGCCGAGTGGCGCTCCCGCGTCACGGCGGCCGCGTCCGCGCTGGAGCCCGCCGTTCCCCGCTGACCGCACCCACCCCTTCAAGCACACCCACCCCAACATGACCCTCCGCCCCTCCCCCGCCCCCGCCTCAAGGAACCTCTACAACGGCCTGCTCCTCCTGGTCGCTGGGCTCGGCGGCCTCCTCTACGGGATCGACGTGGGGATCATCGCCGGGGCGTTCCCCTACCTGAAGGCGACCTCGGGGCTCGACGCGGGCCAGCTGTCGTTCGTCGTCGCCGCGGTCCTCCTCGGGAGCGCCGTCTCCACCCTGGTCGCAGGGATGCTCGCCGACTGGATGGGACGCAAGTCGCTGATGGCCGCGAGCGGCATCCTCTTTGTGGTCAGCATTCCCGTCATCGCGCTCTCGCACGGCTACGGCCCGCTTGTCGTCGGGCGCCTGCTGCAGGGCGTGAGCGGCGGGCTAGTCGGCGTGGCGATCCCCCTTTACCTCGCCGAATGCCTGGGCTCGAAGAACCGGGGCAAGGGCACCGGGGTCTTCCAGTGGATGCTGGTCTTCGGCTTCGTGATCGCGGCGATCGTCGCCCTCTACTTCAGCTACAAGGTGAGCGAGGTCGCCAAGCTGGGCGACGCCGCCAAGCTCTTTGCGGTCAACGACTCGGCGTGGCGCAGCATCTTCTGGGTGTCGCTGCCGCCCGGGATCCTGTTCGTCATCGGCAGCCTGGCCGTGGCCGAGTCGCCCCGCTGGCTCTTCGCCCGGGGCCGGCGCGACGACGCCCGCGCGGCCCTCCTGCGCTCCCGCGACCCGCAGCAGGCGGAGGTCGAGCTGGCGGAGATGGAGGCCAACGCCGCCGCCGAGCGGGCGAAGTCCCCGGGCACCGGCTCCGGGGCGAAGGAGTCCCTCCTCCACCGCAAGTACGTCATCCCGTTCGTCCTCGCCTGCGTTATCCTGGCCTGCAACCAGGCGACGGGGGTGAACTCCATCATCGGCTACAACGCCGACATCTTCATCCAGAGCGGCCTTTCCGACGTCCAGGCGCACTACGGCAACCTGATATTCACGCTCGTTAACTTCACGATGACCATGGCGGCGGTGCTGCTCGTCGACCGCAAGGGCCGCAAGTTCCTCCTCACCGTCGGCACGGCCGGGATCATCGCGTCCCTGGTCGTGGTCGGGCTCCTCTTCC
>CAYNLL010000029.1:0-14040 GCA_964398015.1 uncultured Opitutaceae bacterium
GAGGAGCCCGGTCGGGCAGTAGCGCTTCACCAGCGAGAGGATGACGCCGTCGTAGTCATACTCGGCCACCGCGTTCCACAGGCGGTCGCGGAAGGCCTCCGGCGCGAGCGGCTTCACGGCGTAGTCCGCGACGAGGGAGGCCACCTTCGCGGCGTCCATCTTCTTGCCCACCGCGGCGCTCACGTCCCTGAGCGCCTGGTCGGCGGGGAGGCCCGCTGAGGCCGCGACCACCTCCGTCGCCCTGGCATAGACCGCGTTGTCGAGGATCGGGGCCGGGATGCGGTAGCCCTTTGACGGGATCGTCATCAGCGCCACGGCGATCATTCCCGGCAGGATCACGAGCACCGGGAAAAGCATCTTCGGCACGGCGGCCACGAGGGGCGTGTTGCGCGCCGCCGTCATGTTGCGCGCGGCCATGGCGCGCTGCACGACGAGGAAGTTCGTGCACCAGTAGCCGAAGGAGAGCACGAAGCCCAGGCCGAACACCATCGCGAACCAGTCCACGCCCATCGGGTTGTGGGCCGGGCCCGCGAGCAGCGGCTGCCAGGCGCTCGTCCACGCATTGGAGGCGTAGGCCGTGCCCGCATCCCTCAGGTGGAGCGCGCCCGGGTCCGCGGCCACGCCCTTGAGCAGGCCGGTCAGGGCGCCGTAGCCGCCCACGTCCTTGAGGCCGAGGTAGACGACAGGGGCGAAGCCGAGGACGATCATGAAGAACTGCAGCACCTCGGTGTAGATGGCCGAGGTTAGGCCGCCCTTCAGCACGTAGACCAGGACGATCGCCGAGCAGATCCAGAGGCTCGCATGGTAATTCCAGCCGAGGAGGAGGTTCAGGAGCTTCGCCAGCGCGTTCATCGAAATGCCCGAGGCGAACACCGTCATGACGGCGAACGAGATCGAGTTGAGGGCGCGCACGCGCTCGTCGAAGCGCATCTTCAGGTATTCCGGCACGGAGCGCGCCTTCGAGCCGTAGTAGAACGGCATCATGAACACGGCGAGGAACACCATCGCCGGAATCGCGCCGACCCAGTAGAAGTGGGCGGTGATGATGCCGTACTTGGCGCCGCTCGCCGCCATTCCCACCAGCTCAAGCGCGCCCAGGTTGGCCGAGATGAAGGCGAGGCCCGTCACCCAGGTTGGGATCGAGCGGCCGGACGTCAGAAAGTCCGACGCGCTCCTCATGTACTTCTTGAGGGCGAACCCGATGCCGACGACGAAGCCGGTATAGGTCAGCAGGATGAGGTAATCGAGCCAAGTGAGCGTGACTTGCATGACTGTTGGGGGGGTTGGGTCTGACAGCGGCTGGCCGCCGGGCGGCGGGCGTTCCCGCCGCCGCGCAAGAAAAAAATCGTGCGCGCCGGCGTTGCCTAAATCAAGCTCGATATCCCCGCGACCGGAATCTGCTCGCACCGTGCGGAGCCCGCGTGAAGGCTCGCGGCACTGGTGAAGAAGCCGTCGACCGCCACCGTGCTGCTGGCCCTGGTGCCTTTCTGCGGGATGTGCCTGTCCGTCTCCCTCTGGGACCGCGCCACGCCCCTGGTAGCCGGCCTTCCGTTCAACATGTTCTGGATGCTCGCGTGGCTCGCGCTCACCCCTGTGCTGATGACCGTCGCCTATTGGATCGAGAAGAGACGATGAGCCCTGGCAGCGTCGCGCTTTCCGTCATCTTCGGGATCGTCGTGCTGGCTGCCTGCATCGGCTTCCTGGCGGCGGGCAAGCGCCAGCTCAACCTCGAGGAGTGGGCCGTCGCGGGGCGCGGCCTTGGGCTCATCCTCGTCTGGATCCTGCTCGCAGGGGAGACCTTCACCACGTTCTCTGTCCTCGGGATCAGCGGCTGGGTCTACTCGAAGGGCGGGCCGACACTCTACGTGCTCGCCTACCTCACGCTGGGGCAGGTCCTCATTTTCTTCGTCGGGCCGCCGATCTGGGAGCTCGGCAGGCGCTACGGCCTCCAGACCCTGGGGGACTTCTTCAGCCGCCGCTACGGCAGCCCACTGCTCACGGCCGTTGTCGCGCTGGCGGGGGTCCTCTTCCTGATCGTCTACCTGCAGCTGCAGCTCACGGGGCTGGGGATCATCGTGGAGGTCGCGAGCTTCGAGCGCATCGGGCACACGCCGGCCATGCTGGTCTCGACGGTCGCCATCGCCGCCTTCGTGCTCGGGAGCGGCGTGCGGGGCGTCGTCTGGGTCAGCGTCCTCAAGGACTTCCTGCTGGTCGCCGTCGCCCTGGTGGTCGGAATCGGGCTTCCCTACATTCATTTCGGCGGGATCGGCGCCATGTTTGCGGCCGTCGAGAAGGCGAAGCCGGGCTTCCTCGTGATGCCCGGGGGCGCGCCGAACCTCACCCACTCGTGGTTCATCACCACCGTGCTCGTGAACTCGCTCCTCTTCACCTGGCCCCACTTCTTCGGGAGCATCTTCACGGCGAGGAGCGGGGATACCGTGCGCCGCAACACGATCATGATGCCCCTCTACGTCCTGCCCCTCTCCCTCATCTTCTTTGCCGGCTGCGCCGCGATCCTGATCGCGCCGGGCCTGCCGAATGGCGACCTGGCTCTCCTGACGGCCATCAGGAGGACGTTCCCGCCGTGGGTGCTGGGAGCAATAGGGGGTGCGGGCGCGCTGACCGCGATGGTGCCCGCGGCGATCCATATCCTGACGGCCTCCACCCTCGTGGCCAAGAACGTGTACCGCCCGCTGCTCGCCCCGGCGATGTCCGACGAGGAGATCGCGCGGGTCGCGCGCTGGGCGGTCGGGGCCATCACCCTCATCGCGGCCTACCTCGCGCTCCACAGCTCGGCGACCCTGGTCGGCCTGCTGATACTCGCCTACTCCGGCGTCGGCCAGTTCGCCCCCGGGATCGTCCTCGGCCTCATCTCCAGGCGGGTCACCTCCTGGGGGATCCTCTGCGGCCTGGTCGCGGGGCTCGCCGTCGCGGGCGCCCTGAGCCTGAGCGGCCACGACCCGTACCTCGGGATGAATGCGGGCTTCCTCGGGCTTATCGTCAACCTTGCGCTTGTCGCCGCCGTGAGCCTCGCCACGCCCCGGCAGGCGAGCGGATTCGAAGCGGGGGCGCCAGCGGGTTGACCCGGCGCACCCGGAGCACAACGGTATCAGCGATGCCAAAGCCCAGGCCGATCGCCCTCGCCCTGGGGCTCGCCCTCGCCGCGGGCGGCCTCGCCTTCGGCACGAAGCTCATGCTCGTGCGCGCCTACGGCAGCGACGTGCCCTACTTCGACGAGTGGGATGCCGTCGCCAGGGACCTGCTGCTCCCGTCCTTCCAAGGCGACCTGGGCCCCGCGAACTTCTTTCGCCCGCAGAACGAGCACCGCATCGTCCTCTCCCGCCTCATCAGCTACGCGCTCATCGAGGTGGACGGCCAATGGGACCCGCTCCTCGAGATGACGGTGAGCGCCGCGATCCATTCGGGGCTCTGCGCCGCGCTCGTCCTCTTCGCGCGAAGGTTCGGCTCGGGTCTTCGCCTCGCCGGGGTCGCCGCCGCGACAGCGCTTCTCTTTGTCCTGCCGTTCGACTGGGAAAACACGCTTCAGGGCCTCCAGTCGCAGCACTACCTTCTCCTCTGGACGGCGCTTGGCACGTTTCTCCTGTGCCTGCGCTCCGCCCCGCTGAGCGGCCGATGGTGGTGCGGCTGGCTGGTCGCCGCGCTGGGCCTGGGTTCGATGTCCTCAGGCTTTCTCGCCGCAGCCGTCGTGCTCCTTTTCCTGGCCGTCCGTTGCCTTGCCGCGCGCCGCGTCGACGCCCGAGACGCCCTTGCGGCGGCCCTGCTTGCGGCGCTGTGCGCCGCAGGCCTCTACTCGGTGCACGCGGTGACGGGGCACGCCGCCCTCAGAGCGCACTCGCCCTGGGAGTGGCTGGCCGGCGCAGCGACGGCCCTTTCCTGGCCGGCGATGGCCTGGCCGGTTGCGTTCGCCGTCCTTCAGCTGCCGCTGCTGCTCGTCATCCGCAGGTGCCTGCGTGAGCGCCGCTGCGGCCCCGACGAGGCCGTCCTCATGGCGCTCGCGCTGTGGCTTTCCCTGCAGGTGGGCGCAATCGCCTACGCACGAGCAGGTTCCGGCATGGTTAGGAGTCCGAGGTACATGGACCTGTACGCGCTCGGGGCCTACCTGAACGCTTTAGCCTTGGCGCTGCTCTGGGGGCGGCAACCCCGGCCGCGCTCGACGGTGCTTATCGCCGGTGTCTGGACGGCCGTGTTCCTCGGCGGCCTCTGGAGCCTTCAGCGCGAGGCGCATGCGATCTACCTCGACCGAGTCCCGGCACTCAAGGCCGCGGAGCGGCAGCACGTCCGCGCGTTCCTCGCAACAGGGGATCCGGCAGTCCTGAGGCTGGCCCCGCGGGCCGAGCTTCCCTACCCCGACCCGCAGGACCTGGCGCAGCTGCTGTCCACTCCGGGGCTGCGCGCTCTCCTTCCCCTCGGCATCCGGCCCGCCCTGGCTATGGCGCCGGGCCCGGGCTCCTATGGCTTCGAGGAGGCCGCCCCGTCAGAGCTGGCCCCGGGCGCGCCCGGGCGCGCCTGGGTCGCGCAGCGGGGGCCCGCGCGGTTCGTGAGCGAGCCCATCGCACCCGGCCTGCTTCCGCTTCTCCACCTCTCGGTCCGGGGAGGCCCAGGCGCCCCCGTGCTGCACCTCGAGGCGGCCGACGGGGCCGTATCGTCTGCTGCCGGCCAGGGCGGCAAGGGCTGGGCGGCGGTCGACCTGCCCGTGCCGTCCGAGTCCACGCTGCGCCTGGTGGTTGATCTCCCGCCCGGGGAGCACGGTTTTGCGTTCACCTCTCCGGTCGAGCTCGGCTACGCCTCATGGCTCAACCGGTGGCTCATCAGGCGCGGGGGGATCCTTGCCGCGGTTGCGGGGGCCCTCTTTGCGGCGGGAATCCTCCTGGTTTCATTCGTCGATACCCGGCTCGAAGAAGGGTTTCCGCAAGCCGGCCCCTGAGCGGCTACATCCGCTCAGGATTGGGCCGATAATCTCTGAAGACGAATCGCTTCATGGCCCAGCTTGACCCCATCACCTTCCGGGAGCTCCCGATCATCCAGCAGATCATCGACGATGAGACGTGGTACGAGGGTGAACGAAGGGGCTGCTACGTCGCCCCCGACGATCCTGTCGTTCGGGAGAACGTGAGCCTGGTCATCCTCAGGATTGGCAGGCAGTTGCGGGAGACACTCACCGCGCAATTCGCGGCGGACCTCGCGTGCGCCACAGAGGCGCGCGAGCTGCACGAGCGGGAGCAATCGGCGGCGTAGCGACTGAGCGCAGTCAACCCGGGCCGCGGCGGATGGATCATGCCCCTCCTCGGGTGGGGACTTGCGCGCCCCAGCATGTGCCAAGATTGGTGGTGGAGGTTGGATTCGAACCAACGGTGTCGTAAGACGGGGGATTTACAGTCCCCGGAGCGGCCACTGCTCAACTCCACCAGTCACAGAAGGGTCACAAGAACAGCCTTAGGAGTTCGCCGTCAAGAGCCAAAAGGGCGCCGAAACGCCACCCCTAAATACGCGGGCGATCCCGCCTAAACTCGCCCGCCCGGGGCCCCCCGTGCGGCCGGGGCCCAAAGGGCGTTCCCCGCTGCCCGCTTGAGTATTCCCTGCATGCCCTTAGAAAAGCGATTCCGGCACGGACCGGCAACCCCGCCTCTTCCCGGGGCCTGAATGAGCACACTTAGACACTACCTCGGAATCCTCGCCTCCGGCGGGCTCCTCGCCCACCTCGCCTCGATCGCAGGCTTCCTCCTCGCGCTCTTCCTGGTCGCGCGGCTGATGAACGAGAGGCGCGCGCCCGCCAACACGCTCGCATGGCTCCTGGTCATCGTCTTTGTTCCCTGGCTCGGCGTCCCGCTCTACCTGCTCCTGGGCGGCAGGAAGCTGCGCAAGCTCGCGCGCAACAAGTCGGCCCTGATGCCCGTAGTCCCCGCCATCTGCGTGGCCGACATCGACAATGTCTGCCTGCCGGTCGCCAAGACGGTCGCCGCGGCCGGCGGCTACTCGCCCGTGGGGGGCAACAGCCTCAGGCTCCTGCTGACCGGCGAGGAGGATTTCGCTGAGCTCGAGCGGCAGATCCTGGCCGCGAAGCACTCGATCCACATCACGACCTTCATCCTCGGGCGCGACGCCACGGGCCGGCGGATCGTCGAGCTCCTGGCGCAGCGCGCGCGGGAGGGAGTCAAGGTGAGGCTCCTCCTGGACGCCCTCGGCTGCTTCGTCTCCTCGCGGAGATTCGTCGACCCGATCCGCCGGGCGGGCGGCCAGGTCGGGCGCTTCATGCCGGTCATGCCCTTCACCTCGCGCGGCTCGGCGAACCTGAGGAACCACCGCAAGATGGCCATCTTCGACGGCTCCATCGCCATGGTCGGCGGCCGCAACATCGCTCACGAGTACATGGGGCCGGCCCCCTATGCCAAGCGCTGGCGCGACTTCGGAGCGGTGATCGAGGGCCCCGGCGCGGTGGTCCTGGGAGAGGTGTTCACGGCGGACTGGAGCTTCGTGACGCGCAGGCCGCCGGACGAGACACGGGCCGACGCCCAGGCGGGCGGAGCCCCGGTGCGCGGCGCGTGCGAGGTCCAGGTGGTCCCGAGCGGCCCCGACGTCCCGGGCGACCCGCTCTACGAGGGCATTGTCGCCATGATCCAGAACGCCGAGCGCGACATCTGGCTCGTCACGCCGTACTTCATCCCCGACGAGGTGATCCTGCGCTCCCTGATCGTGAAGGCCCGCGCGGGCTGCAGGGTGACGCTGATCGTGCCGGCCCGCTCGAACCACCCCGTGACGGATTTCGCGCGGAGGAACTTCACGAAGGAGCTCGCGAAGGCGGGCGGGCGGCTGCTCCTCTACGCCCCGGGGATGCTCCATGCCAAGGCGATCGTCATCGACGACCGCGTCGCGCTCGTCGGCTCGCCGAACTGCGACCTGAGGAGCCTCTTCGTCAACTTCGAGATCGGCGTCCTCATCTACACCGAGCCCCAGGTGGCCGAGATACGCGCCTGGATCGCGGACCTGACGACGCGGTGCGCGGCCCCGGTCTACGCGAAGTCCAACCTTTTCTCGAGCATCGCCGAGGACCTCTGCCGGCTGCTGGCCCCGCTCCTCTAGCCCCGAGGGGGGAGCGAGAGGCGGTACTCGACCGCGTCGCGCAGCGCCTCCCACGACGCCTCGAGGATGTTGTCGCTCACGCCGACCGTCCCCCAGATTGAGTGGCCGTCGCCGCTCTCGACCAGCACGCGCGTCTTGGAGCCCGTGCCCTCGTTGCCCTCGAGGATGCGCACCTTGTAGTCGCGCAGCGTCATGTCGCGCAGCTGCGGGTAAGTCTTCTCCAGGCCGAGCCGAAGCGCCTTGTCCAGCGCGCCGATCGGCCCCGAGGACTCGGCGACCGTGTGGATCGGCTCGCCCGCAACCTTCAGGCGCACCGTCGCCTCCGACCAGATCTCGCCGCCGTGGCGCTCGACGATCACGCGGTAGCCCTCGACCTCGAAGAACTCCTTGCGCCGCCCCAGCACCCGGGCGACCAGCAGCTTGAAGGACGCGTCAGCGGCCTCGTACTCATACCCACGGAACTCGCGCTCCTTGAGGACCTCGATCAGCTCCTTGAGCTCCGGGCCCTTCTCGTCGAGCTCGATCCCGAACTCGCGCGCCTTGACGACAAGGCTGCTGCGGCCGGCCATGTCAGAGACGAGGACCCGCGTGCGGTTCCCCACGAGGCCAGGGTCGATGTGCTCGTAGCTGGACTTGACCTTCTGGGCCGCGTTTGCGTGGAGGCCGCCCTTGTGGGCGAAGGCCGACTGCCCCACGAAGGGCGCCTTGGGGTCGGGCCTGAGGTTGGCGAGCTCGTCGAAGAAGAGGGAGAGGTCGCGGAGCTGGCCGAGGTTAGGCGCGCAGTGCACCTTGCGCCCCATCTTCAGCGCGAGGTTCGGGAGGATGCTCACCAGGTTGGCGTTGCCCACGCGCTCGCCGTAGCCGTTCATCGTCCCCTGCACCAGACTCGCCCCGGCGTCGATCCCGGCCAGGGACACGGCGACCCCGAGGCCGCTGTCGTTGTGGCAGTGGATCCCCACCATCCCCGCCCCGAAGCGCCTCACGACGTCGGCCGTGATCGCGGCGACCTGCGGGACCAGCTTGCCGCCGTTGGTCTCGCAGAGCGTCAGGTTGGCGGCGCCCCCGCGCGCCGCGGCCTCGAGGGTGCGCAGCGCGTACTCCGGGTTGTCGAGGTAGCCGTCGAAGAAATGCTCGGCGTCATAGATGACCTCGCGGCCCTGCGCCGTGAGGAAGCGGATCGAGTCCTCGATCATGGCGAGATTCTCCTCGGGCGTCGTGCGCAGGATCTCGGTCACGTGGAGGAGCCAGGTCTTGCCCACCAGGGTGAGCACCGGGACGCCGCTCTCCAGGAGCGCCCGCAGCTGCGGGTCCGCATCCGCCTTGCTCCCGGCCCTGCGGGTCGCGCCGAAGGCCGCGAGCCGGGCGTGCTTCAGGGCGAGATGCTTCGCCTCGGCGAAGAATGCGATGTCGCGCGGGTTCGAGCCCGGGAAGCCGCCCTCGATGTAGTCGAGCCCGAACTGGTCGAGCCTTTCCACGATCAGCAGCTTGTCGGCGACGGAGAAGCTGATCCCCTCCCCCTGCGTCCCGTCGCGGAGGGTGGTGTCGTAGATCCTGATGAGGTCTTCGGGCATGGAGGCTGCGGCGTCAAACGGCGCGGGGTTCGATGAAGGCACGAATCGCCGCAACGTCAGCCACAATCTTGTGGCGCACCAGGGGCCGCGCCTTGAGGGCCTCGAGGGAGGGGTGTGTCGGCTCGATGCCAATCGCTGCGCGTATCGTGTCGGGAAACTTGGCCGGGCTCGCCGTCGCCAGGACGACGCTGGGCCTCGCCGGGTCCAGGCCCTTGAACGCGCAGGCGGTGTGCGGGTCGACAATGTAGCCGTAGGCCCTGTGGACCTGCCGGATGATGCCGGGGATCTCGGCGTCGGAGCAACGGCTGGACCTGAAGGTGTCCCGGTCGAAGTTCTCGAAGCGGTACGCGCCGGTCGCGCGGATCACGCGCATCACGGCGGCCACGCGCCCGGGGTCGCGGCCGAGGCTGTAGTAGAGGAAGCGCTCGAAGTTGGACGCGACCTGGATGTCCATCGAGGGCGCGAGGCTCGGGCGCACCTCGCCGACGCGGTACTCGCCGGTTTCGAAGAGGCGGTGCAGAAGGTCGTTCTGGTTCGTCGCCACGCGGAACCCGCGGATGGGAACCCCCATCCTCTGCAGCATCCACCCGGCGAGGACGTTGCCGAAGTTGCCCGTCGGCACGACAAACTCGGCGCCGGCCTGCTCCGACGCAGGCAGGCGGAGCCATGCGTGCAGATAGTAGACGCACTGGGCGAGGATGCGCGCGATGTTGATCGAGTTGACCGCGGACAGCCTGTGGCGGGAGCGGAACGCCTCGTCTCCCAGGATCTCCTTCAGGACGGCCTGCGCCGCGTCGAACGAGCCGTCGACCGCGAGGGCGAAGACGTTGGCCGCGCCCGTGCACGCCATCTGGCGCTCCTGCAGCGGCGAGACCCGACCGTCGGGATAGAGGATGAACAGGGCGACGCCCGGGCGGCCCATGAGCCCGTGGATGGCCGCTGCACCCGTGTCGCCGGAGGTGGCGCCGAGGACGTTGATGGATTCCCCCCGCACCGCGCACTGGCGGCCGTACAGGTTGCCGAGCAGCTGGAGCGCCATGTCCTTGAAGGCGAGCGTCGGCCCGTGGAAGAGCTCGAGGACGCGCTGGCCCGGGGCGAGCTCGACGAGCGGGGCCACCTCGGGGCTGTCGAAGGCCTGGTAGGAGCGCTCGACGAGCGCCTGGAGCTCCGCCTCGGGGATGTCGGTGGCGAACCGGCGCATGAAGCGCAGGCAGAGCGCGGCGTAAGGCAGGCCGCGAAGACTCCCGAGCTCCGCGGAGAAGTCGGGCAGCTCCTCGGGGATGAAGAGCCCGCCGTCGGGCGCGAGACCCGCGGCCACGGCGTCCGAGAAGCCGAGGGGGGGCGTCCCGCCCCGCGTCGAGACGTAGCGCATTCCCGGGGGGGACGCTAGACCCGGTCCAGTCCGAACGCGGCGTGGGCCGCGCGGACGGCCTCATCGGCCCGGTCGATGTCCACGACCACGGAGATCTTGATCTCCGAGGTGCTGATCATGTCGATGTTGATCCCCACGTCGGCGAGCGCCTGGAACAGGGTCGCCGCGACGCCGCTGTGGGTCTTCATGCCGACGCCGACGACCGAGAGCTTCGCGATGCGCCCGTGGACGGCCACCTCGCCGCCGCCGGCGGCCGCGAGCACCGGCTCGAGCGCCTTGACGGCCCGCGCGGTGTCGCCCTGGGGCACCGTGAAGGTGAGGTTGGCGACCCCGTGGCGCCCGACGTTCTGGACGATCATGTCGACGATGACGCTCGCGTCGGCGAGGGCGCGGAAGACCCGCGCGGCAGAGCCAGGCTTGTCGGGGATGTTGCTGACGATGACCTTCGCCTGGTCCTTGTCGGCGGCGATGCCCCTGACGACGACCTGTTCCATGTAGGCAACTTCTTCTTTCACGATGGTTCCTGGATTGTGGTTGAACGAGGAGCGGACTTCAAAGACGACGCCGTACTTCTTGGCGAATTCCACGGAGCGCGACTGCATCACCTTGGAGCCCGACGAGGCAAGCTCGAGCATCTCGTCGTAGGAGATCTCGGGGATCTTGTGCGCTGTCTTCACGACGCGGGGGTCGGCCGTGTAGACGCCGTCCACGTCGGTGTAGATCTCGCAGCGGTCGGCCTTGATCGCCGCCGCGAGCGCGATCGCGGTCAGGTCCGAGCCGCCTCGGCCGAGGGTCGTGATCTGGCCCTCCTCGTCGATCCCCTGGAAGCCGGCCACGATGACGACGCGGCCCTCGGCCAGGTCTCCGACGACCGTCGTGGGGTCGACCATCTTGATCTTCGCCTTCGTGTGCTTCGTGTCGGTGAAGATCCCTGCCTGCGCGCCGGTGTAGCTGACGGCGGGCACCGAGATCCCGTGGAGGGCCATCGCCATCAGCGCGATGGACTCCTGCTCGCCGACCGCGAGGAGCTGGTCGAGCTCGCGCTCGCTCGGCTCGGCGCAGAGGACCTTGGCGCGCGCGATCAGCTCGTTGGTGACGCCCGCGCGAGCGGACAGCACCACGACGATCTCGTGACCCTCGTCCCGGGCGGCCTTTATCCGCAGGGCGACATTGCGTATCCGGTCGACGTCGCCGACCGACGTTCCGCCGTATTTGTGCACGATTCGGGGCATGGTGGGTGGAAAGTCCCGGCGGCGCCTAGTCGCCGAGGTCGCCTATCCTCAGCAGCAGCGGCGCCTCGCGCACGCTCGCGAGCCGCGCGAGGGACCGCAGGGCCGCGCGCATCGAGCGCTCGTCGCTCTCGTGGGTCGTGAGGACGAGCGAGGCGGAGCCGGCCTGGTCCGAAGGATGCTGGATCACGCTGGCGATGCTCATGCGGTTGCGGGCCATGATGGTGGCGACGCGCGCGAGGACGCCCGGAAGATCGGCAACGGTGAGCCTCACGTAGTACCGGCCGCGGATGCGCTCGGGAGGCATGAGCCGCGCCCCGCCCATGGCGGGCGGGCTTTCGTCCCCCATGAAGAGGGCGCCCTTGCCGTGGAGCAGCAGCGCGGCCGCGTCGGCGATGTCGCTGATGACGGCGCTTGCCGTTGCGTCCTGCCCCGCCCCGCGCCCGATGTAGAAGGTGGTGCCCACCACGTCGCCCGTGACGGAGATTGCGTTGAAGACGCCGCTCACCCGCGCGAGCACGCTGTCCTGCGGCAGGAGCGTCGGGTGCACCCGCACGCTGATCTCGTCGGTCGCGAAGTCGCGGGTGATGATAGCGAGGAGCTTGATGCCGAAGCCGAGCGCCTCCGCGTTGCGGAAGTCGGCCGGAGTGATGCGGTTGATCCCCTCGACGATCATCTGCTCGGGCCGCACCCAGACCCCGTGCGCCAGCCAGGCCAGGATCGAGGCCTTGTGGGCCGTGTCCCAGCCCTCGACGTCGAGCGATTCCTGGGCCTCGGCGTAGCCGAGGCGCTTTGCCTCCGCCAGGACGTCCGCGTAGGGGGCGTCAAGCTCCTCCATCTTCGTGAGGATGTAGTTGCACGTCCCGTTGAGGATCCCGTAGATGCGCGGGAAGCGGTTGGCGACGAGGCCCTCGCGCACCGCCTTGATGAGGGGGATCCCCCCGGCGACGCTCGCCTCAAAGAGGAAGTGGCCCCCGTGCCGGCGCGCCGTCGCGAAGATCTCCGCCCCGTGGGCGCAGATGAGCGCCTTGTTTGCGGACACGACCACCTTGCCGAGCGCGAGGGCGGCCAGGGTGACGTCGCGGGCGACATCGGTGCCTCCCATCAGCTCGCAGACAATGTCGATCTCGGGGTCGGTCGCGACGGCGAGGGCGTCGGTGGTGAGCCTTGAGCGCGGGATGCGCACCCCGCGCGCCTTGCCGAGGTCCCTGACCGCGGCGCGGTGCAGCGAGATCCCGGCCCCCAGGCGCGTCTCCAGGTCGGAGCGCAGGCGGCCGAAGTGCTTCCAGACGCCCTGCCCCACCGTCCCCAGGCCGCAGAGGCCGATCTTGAGTGTGCGCGGCGCGCTCATGGTTCCTCCGTGGGGTCGCGGGGCTTGCCGCGCTCGAAGCGCTTCTCCGTTCCGGTGAGCAGGCGAGCGATGTTGGAACGGTGGCGCACGACGACAAACACGGCCACAGCCGCCGTCACCCAGAGGGCGATCCGATCGCGGCTCAGGAGGGCCGCAGCCACCGGGAGGCCCAAGGCGGCGAGGATCGAGGCCAGCGAGACAAATCGCGTGGAGTAGAAGACGACAACCCAGACGGCCGCCGAGACGGCGGCCACATAGGGCATGAGCACGAAGAAGCCGCCGGCGGCCGTGGAGACCCCCTTGCCTCCACGGAACCGCGTGAAGCACGAGAACGAGTGGCCCACGAGGGCGAAACCGAGGCCGAAGTAGCCCAGGAGCTCCACGTGCCTGAACGCGGCCGCCGCCGCGCCGTCGCCCGCAGGGGCCTTCAAGCCGTCGGCACCGGCCGGATGGGCGCTCATGTAGAAGAGAGCGAAGAGCAGCGGCCACCCCGCCGCCAGCGCCCCCTTGAGCATGTCGAGGACGAACACCGTCGTGCCGGGGCCGCGCCCGAGCACGCGCCTCACGTTGGTCGCCCCGGAGCTCTTGCTGCCGACCGTGAAGATGTCGACGCCCCTGGAGCGCGCCACCAGGTAGCCGAAGGGCAGCGCGCCCAAGAGATACCCCGCGGCCGCCGTCGCGGCGAGCGGCAGGAGCAGGTCCTCGAATCTGGCGGGGAGCGGCATGGGCCCTAAAGGTGGACGAACTTCGCGAGGCGAATGGCCTTGTGGCCCTTGAGCTCGCGCCGGGCCGCCTCGCTCGGCTCGCTGTCGAGGTTGATGACCATGAGCGCGGTCTGGCCGGCCTCCTGGCGGCTGAGCGACATGTTGGCGATGTTGACCCCGTCCTTGCCGAGCAGGGTCCCGACATAGCCGATCATGCCCGGCTCGTCGCTGTTCTCGATGATGAGCAGCTTGCCGGTGGCGACCACCTCGACCTCGCGCCCGTTGATGGCGACGATGCGCGGGGCGCTCGCCTTGCCGGTGAGCGTGCCGGAGGCGCTTCGGGCCACGCCGTCGGCGCCGAGCGCCTCGACCTGGATCAGCTCCGTGTAGTCGGCCTCCGCCGTCGACTTGATGACCTCGTAGCGGATCCCCAGCCGCTCGAGCAGGAACGGCGCGTTCACGAAATTGACGCTGTCGCCGCTGATCCGGCGCAGCCAGCCCCGGAGGATCGCGCGGGTGATCGCGTTCGCGTCCAGGTCGACGATCTTGCCCCAGTACGTGATCTTCAGCAAACCCACCTGCTCGGGCGAGATCTGCTGCACCAGGGTCCCCAGCTTGGCGCCGAGGTCGAGGTAGGGCCTGAGCACGGCGAGCGTGGCCGCGTCGAGCGTCGGCATGTTGACGGCGTTGCGGATCACGCCCCCGTTCAGGACGT
>CAYNLL010000030.1:0-13940 GCA_964398015.1 uncultured Opitutaceae bacterium
TGTGGGTGGACGAGACGCGCCCCCGCAACCAGGGGGCGAGCCTGACGGCGTGGGAGCTCCTGAACCACGGCGTGCCCCACACCGTGATCGCCGACAACGCGGGCGGCCACCTCATGCAGCACGGGCGCGTGGACATGGTGGTCGTCGGCACGGACCGGACCACGGCGACGGGCGACGTGTGCAACAAGATCGGCACCTACCTGAAGGCTCTGGCCGCCCGCGACTGCGGCATTCCGTTCTATGCGGCCGTGCCGTCACCGTCCATCGACTGGCGGGTGCGCGACGGCGTGCGCGAGATTCCGATCGAGAACCGCTCGGCGCGCGAGGTGACCCACCTCTCGGGCAGGCTCGCCGACGGGACCGTGGCGACCGTGGCGCTGACGCCCGAGGGGAGCCCCGCGGCGAACCCCGCGTTCGACGTCACCCCGGCGCGCCTCGTGACCGGCCTGATCACCGAGCGCGGCGTCGCGGAGGCGTCCGAGGCCGGGCTAAGGAGGCTATTTCCCGAGCACGCAGACCCCGTCCCCAACAAAACATGAACGACCTCGACCGCCGCACCTTCGTGAAAACGTCCCTTGCACTCTCGGCTGCCGCCCTCGCGGGCGCCCCGTCCACCCGTGCCGCCGACGCACCAGCCCCCGGCGGCGAATTCCTGGAGCTGCGCTCCTACCGCCTGAGGCCGGGAGCCTCCCGCGCGCTCCTGGACGCGTACCTAGAAAAGGCCCTGATCCCCGCGCTCAACGGCAGGGGAATCGGGGCCGTCGGGGTCTTCAGCGAGCCCGACGCGAAGGATGGCGCGGCGGTCTGGGTGCTGATCGCGCATCCCTCCCTCGATTCCGCGGCATCGGTCGACGCCGCGCTGAACGCGGATCCCGCGGTGCGGGCCTCTGGCGCCGAGTACCTCGCCTCGCCCACGAAGGACGCGCCGGCGTTCGACCGCATCGACAGCTGGCTCTTCCTGCCCTTCGCGGGCCTCCCGAGGCTCGCCGTGCCTTTCCTCGCAAAAGGGAACAAGCCGCGCATCTTCGAGATGCGCACCTACGAGAGCTTCAGCGAGCTGAAGGCGCTAAAGAAGGTCGCCATGTTCAACGCCGGAGAGATCGGCGTCATGCAGGAGCTGAACCTTTCCCCGGTCTTCTACGGCCAGGCGCTCATCGGCCGCGACCTGCCGCAGCTCACCTACCTGCTGTGCAGCCCCGACCTTGAGACGCACAAGCGCAACTGGGCCGCCTTCGGCGTGCACCCGGTGTGGGTGAAGCTGAAGAACGACCCTCAGTACGCCGACACGGTCTCAAAGATCACGAGCCGCTTCATGGTGCCGGCCCCGTACTCGCAGATCTGAGGCGCGGCGTCCCGCCTAGTGCCGCGCGGCGTCCTGCACGGGCGCCGGCGCACCGAGCGGGCGCAGCAGGAAGCCGTCCGTCATCACGAAGACAGTCATGGCGAGCAGGATGAAGAAGGCGGCGACCCAGAAGAAGGCGGAGTGATGCACGCGCTTCCAGTACGGCCGCTGCGGTCGGGCTGCGTCGGTATGCGGGCCGCCGTGGTGCTGCTTGATTCTTTCGGTGGCATTCATGGTCGAGCCGGGTGGCTGGACCTTCAGACAGCGCCGCCGCGCCAATGTCACGAAGGGAGCCCCGTTCGGGTTAGACCCCATACCGGCCCGCGCGGATTCCGCCTATTGTGGCCTGGCCGAGACGTCCCAGGAATGAACCCAGAAAAGGATCCCCATGCCGCTCATCCAAGTAGTCCTCACCCTCATCGTTGTCGGCGTGCTCCTCTGGCTCATCAACACGTACATTCCGATGCAGTCGACGATCAAGTCGATCATCAACGCGGTCGTGGTGATCGCCGTCATCCTCTGGCTGCTGTACGGCTTTGGCATCATCACGCAGTCGGGCCATGTGGCGATGCCGGTGCTCAAGTAGGAAGCCGATCGGAGCTGGGTCTGAGCGCGACCGGTGCGGTTCGCCAGCCGTCGGATAGCGGGTTTTGCCGCGCCGGCTGTCATTTCGCAAGGTGAGGGCATCCGTTTCCATGTGCGTCCCGAATCCCGCGGCCGCGCCGGTCCGCGGCGACGACGGCTCCGCCTGCGCGATCCCCGCGGAGGCGATCAGCGCCGGCCGGGCCTTTCCCCTCCGGAGCCGTGCGGGCGGCAGCTGCCGTGACTGGATCCGGTACCTGCACCAGGAGCTCGGCGATCCCCTCCGCGACGCCGGCGAGCCGATGCGCCGCATGTTCAGGATCTACTTGAGGGAAAACCGCACGGACAGGCTCGTGAACCGGCTGGTAGCCCTGGAAGCGGAGGCGCAGGCCGAACTCGCGCGCGAGCGCGCGGAAAAGGAGGCGCTCCAGCGGGAGATCAGCCTGAACCGGCGGATGCTGGACGACCGCGACATGCAGTTTTCGGCGCTCAAGTCCGAATTCGCCGCCCTGCAGCGCGACTGGGCCTGGCGGTCCCTGCGCGAGGCCCGCCGCGGCCTCCTGCGGATTCGCGGGCTCTTCGGCACGGCGCGCGCTGCGCGCCGCACGGGTCAAGCGGCCGGCTAGGGCGCCGCGGGAGCCCAATTCGGAGGATATCATCGGGGCGCTGGTAACCAGGGCCGGCCGGGAGGCGTCTCCGCGCCGTGAGGACAACAACACCTCGCCAACACGGATACTAAGGCCCCCATCATGAAACCTTGGAAAAGAATCGCACTCGCACTCTTTGCCTTCCTTGCGGCTGGCCTCGGCCAAGCCTACGCCCAGGTCAGCCTGCGCGGCATCTACACGACCCAGGTCAACAGCACCCTCACGGCGGTGATCGCGGTCCACAACAACAACTCCCTGGATGCCTTCCTCTTTGACACCGGCCAGCAGCTGGTCGGCAGGGGCGCGTCGACAATCGACGCCTCGGGCGACTTCAGCCTGACGGGCGTGATCGGTTACGGCATGACGGGAACGCTGTCCGCGACCGGCGCCTCCGCATCGATTGCGGGCTCGGTCAGCAGCCCAAACTGGGCGACGCCCGTGCCGTTCACCGCGCCACGCACGGTATGGTTCGGGGTCAACAATTCCGACGGGACCTCGGTCATCGACGGAAGCTTCACCGGGAAGGCCTCCAACGAGGCGTCCCCCGGATCCACCAACCTCACGATGATCGTGGATGCGAACAACAACCTCTACCTGATCCATGAGGTTTCGCCCGGCGTCTTCGGTGGGGGAATCGGGCTGGTGGCGCCCAACGCGGCGGACAATGGCGGGACCTTCACGTTCACCAGTGTCAAGGGGGACGCGGGCAGCGGAACGTTCACGACGAACGCCTTCACCATGTCCGGCGCGTTCACGTACTCTAGCGGGGCCTTCGACTTCACGGTGTTTCGCGACGCCGCGGCGAACCGCCTCGGCAATCTCTCGACCCGGGGCTTTGTCGGCACGGGCCAGAATGTCCTCATCGGCGGGTTCGTGATCACCGGCGGCCCCAAGCTGGTCCTCATCCGGGTCCTCGGGCCGGGGCTCGCCCAATTCGGCATCACCGCGCCGGTCATGGACCCCTCGGTCGCGCTCTACTCGGGCCAGAAGGTGGTCACGACCAACACGGGATGGCAGAACCAGCCGAGCCCTGCGATCGTAGCAGAAATCCAAGGCACGCACCTCGCGCCGCCGGACGCCGGCGACGACGCCATCCTCGTCGAGCTCGAGGCCGGGCCCTACACGACCATCGTCACTGGGGCGAGCGGCGACACAGGCACGGCGCTTGTGGAGGTCTACGAGGTGCTGATGGACTGAGGAAGGATCCCGCGCCGAGCACCGATGTCGCGCATGGCCGGCCCGGCCTACGGGCCGGCCTTTCTCCTGCAGCCTTGCCGGCGGACGCCGCCGGCTATGGCCTGCCTTTGGAGCCCTCGATGACGAAGGTGAAGCCGTCGGGGTTGATCGGCACAACGACCCGCTCTCCCGAGGCGATGCGCCCGGCCCAGTACGCCCAGTGGTTGTCCCTCCAATGCTCGAAGCGGAAGGAGCAGCACGAGTTGGCCGCTAGGGCGGCCATCAGCGCTCCGGTGATCCAGCGCATCGCCGCGGGCCCGCGCAGGTGCGCCGCCAGTATCCATGTGAGACATACCTTGGGCACGAAGAAATACCGGTCGCCGTTCTCGACCCTTCCGAGCACGAGGATCTGGCCCCTGAACCTGTAGAGGGCTGCGGCGACGAGGAGCGCGAGCGCCGCGGCAAGCGTCGCTCGCCGGCGCCTGGAGGCCCCGGCGCCCAGGCCGAGCAGCGCGAGAAGGACGGCCCCAGCGGCCCCGGCCGCCGCACGCGCCCAGAGCGGCGACGCGTCGGCGGCGGCCGGCGGCTCAAGGAGGCTCATCCAAACCCGCTGCCCGAAGGTGGCGAGCGCGAGGAGGGGAGTGGTCGCGGATGCACCGGCCGGGGGCGCGTCCGCCAAGACGGCGCGCGCCTGCACGGCGGCGCCGGCGCAGACCACAAGGGCGATTCCCAGAGCGGAGCGGCTCCTGCGGGTTGCGGCCCGCATGGCGAAGAGCGGCGAGAAGAGGATGGAAAAGACGCCGCTCAGGCTCGCCACGGCGGCAAAGGCGAAATCGGCGAGGCCTTGGCCAGGCGACTCGGGGTCGCCCGCCAGCAGGAGCACGACTAGACCCAGGGCGATCAGCCACTGGAGGTTTGTGAGATTGTCGAACACCTCCCCGGTGTGGGGCACCAAGACGACGCCGAGCGCCAGGAGCGCGGGGCAGGGAAGGGCGGCCCTGCGCGAAAACAGGGCAAGCGTCAGGGCGAGGACCGCTCCGACGCTCGCGAGGAAATAGGCGCACGGAACCCAAAGCGGATCCAACCCCGAGCTCAGGGCCGCGACCAGGCGGCTTGCAAGGTGGAGGTAGCCGGCGTACGGGCGCACGATCGATCCCCAGGGGGCGCAGCGGGCCCCAGCGTAGAAGACCGCCCCATCCTCGGCGAAGAACTGCGGACTGAGGAAGGCCTCGGGGCGCCGGGCGAAGAGGACGCCCAACACCGCGCACGCGGTTAGGAGCGCGGCGCGGTGGGGATAGGGTTTCGGTTGCGCTGGCGCGGCGGGTTGCATGGGGCCATGGGGCGCAGCGCGCGGTGCGCGCCGCCTCCCGCTCTCTTGGACTCGCCCGCTACGACATTCCGCCGGCGCAAAACCGCCATCGGCCGAATCCGCCGGGCCCCGGAGGGCCGCCCCGCTCAGCTCCCCATGCCGACGATGCGCTCGTACGCCTCGGGCGCGAGCGGCATGACCGAAAGCCGGCTGTTTCGGACGAGGAGGATGTCGCGGAGCGCGGGCTCCGCCTTGATGCGGGCAAGCGCGACCGGGAGCCCGAGCGGCCTCACGGCCTCCAGCTCGACGGCGACCCAGCCCGGCTCATCCGCCGTGGGATCGGGATAGGCGGCCCGGGTCACGGTGGCGATCCCGACGACGGACTTGGACTCGCCGCTGGCGTAGAACAGCACCGCGTCGCCCGGTTTCATTCCCCTGAGGTTGTTCCGGGCCTGGTAATTGCGGACACCCTCCCACTGGGCGCGGCCCTCGCGCTGGAAGGCCTCCCAGGGATAGCTTTCGGGCTCCTGCTTCACGAGCCAGTGTCCCGCGGCGCGCGTGCCCTTCAGGGGCTCCCCGCGCGGGGCCGGAGTTGGGGTGCGTTTGGGCATGGTCGTCGATGCGGAGCAACCGGTTTCCTAGCGTGCCGCCTCGAAAACAGGGGGAGGCGCCTGCGACGGCGGCACGGGCCTGCCGTCGACGGTGTTCGCCTCCATCACCTCCACGCGCGTCCCGTCGGGGTCGTAGCAGTTGATCTGGCGCTTGCCGTTCACGCCCTTCCGAATCGGGTTGGGCTCCTTGCAACCGGGCGGCAGGGTGCGCGCCTTGAGCGTGTCCGCCACCGTCGCCGCGTCGGGGACCTCGAGGCAGAGGTGGTTGAGGATGTGGAGGCGCCCGTTGTCCGGCTTCGCGCCGTAGAGCATCAGCTCGATGTAGTCGCGGCCGTCCGGCACGCGCAGGTTGACCCAGCTCAGGGTCTTCCCGTCGCCGCTTCCCCGCCAGAATTCCCGGAACCCAAGGACGTCCCTGTAGAACCGGAGCGAGGCGTCGAGGTTGGCCACCGCAATGCCGGCATGGCTCATCCGCCACGCGATGCGCGTCGGGGGCATGAACTCCCCGGCCTTCTGCATCGTCCACCCGCCCGGCAGGTATTGGGTGAATTCGACGATGTGGCCGTCCGGGTCCTCCGCAAAGAAGTTCAGGTTGCCTATCCTCCCCGACGGCGCCTTCGCCGGCAGCGGCTTCCCGCCGGGCCCCGTCACGCCCCGAGACGCGAGATAATCGCGCATCGCCTGGGCGTCGTCGGTCTCCAGGGCGATGTGGTAGAGGCTGTCGCCCTCCTTGGGAGCGTCCCGGTTCAGGGGAAAGAGCTCGATCGACTGGCGGTCGTTGATCTTGATCCACGCGATCTGGACGACGCCGGACTCGCTCGCGAGCGAGTAGGGTTCGTCGAATCCCAGGAAGCCCTTGTAAAACGCGCGCGACCGGTCGAGGTCCCCGACCCACAGGGCCACGTGAGAGAGGCCCGTGATCCTAGGGCGCTCGGGCCCGGCGGAGACCTGCGCGCGGGACGCGAGGGGGGCAACGGCCGCGGCGGCCGCCAGCAGGAGGACCCTGGCGGCGCGGCCGCGGCCCAAGCGGGCCGCGGGCGGCGCCTCAGGCGACAAAGCTGTACGAGTAGGGCTCACGCATCTCCCGGGAGACGTAGCGGTTCCCGGCGTGGGAATGGTCGCCCACGAACTGCTCCTTCTCGTAGTCCCAGACGAGGTTCTTGCCCGTGCGCAGCGCGATCGCCCCGAGGTGGCACATCGTCGCCGACCGGTGGCCGGTCTCGACGTCGCAGATGGGCAGGTTCCTTGAGCGGACGCAGTCAAAGAAGTTCCCCATGTGGTCGTTGCTCACAGGAAGCCGGACGGCGTCGGCGGGAAGGGGCTTGTGGAGGAGCTCGGGGTCGCTCGCGGTGATCTGCTGGCGGTTGACCCATATCCATCCGTCGGTGCCCTCGAAGCGGATGCCGTTGCGCTGGCCCGCCTTGTTCACGGCCTCCCCGAAGATGTTGTCGTCCTTCGTCGTCTGGATGTGGAGGCCGACCCCGTTCGCGTAGGTGTACCTCACGTCGTACTCGGCGAATGTCGTGTAGCCGCCGGGTATGGGCGTGGAAAGCGCCTTCGCCTCGACGAGGCGGGGGGCGATGAGCCCGATGGCCCAGTAGGCAATGTCGTTGTGGTGCGCACCCCAGTCGGTCATCGTGCCGCCCGAGTACTCGTACCAGTACCGGAAGTACGTGTGGCAGCGCTGCTTCACATAGTCGAACTTGGGCGCCTGGCCCTGCCAGAAGTCCCAGTTGAGCCCGGCGGGAACCTGGCTCGTGGCGAACGGGCCCTCGCGCAACCCGGCGGGCAGCCATACCTCGGCCTGCTTCAGCTTCCCGATGCGGTTGTTGCGCACGAGCTCGCAGGCCAGGCGGAAGCGCTGGGAGCTGCGCTGCTGGGTGCCCGTCTGCAGCACGGTGCCGTGGGCGCGCACCGCCTCGATCACGTGGCGGCCCTCGCCGATCGTCAGCGTCAGGGGCTTCTCGCCGTAGACGTCCTTGCCCGCCTTCGCGCACGCGATGTTGATCAGGCTGTGCCAGTGGTCCGGGGTGGCGTTGACGACGGCGTGGATGTCCTTTCTTTCGAGCAGCTTTCGGAAGTCGTTGTATTTCGCGGGCACCTTCCCATCGACCGTGAACTTGACGGCCGCCGCGTCGGCGTGCGTGTCGTCGACGTCGCAGACCGCGATCAGGTCGCCGTGGTTGCTGGCGTTGGTGGCATCGCCCTTTCCCATGCCGCCGCAGCCGATGAGCGCGATGCCCGGTCGGTCGTTGGGCGAGGGGAGCTTCGGCACCTCCTGGGCGCTGAGCATCTGGCGCTCGACGAACCACGAGGGAAGCCCGGTCAGCGCCGCCACCGCAGCCACCTTCCCGATGAACGTGCGGCGCGAGACCTGGAAGTCCTTTACCGGTGAGTGTGCGGGTGCGTGGCCAGACGGAGCGGGTTTATTCATAGAGGGGGTGGGGCCGGGCCGTCCCGGAGAGGGGATCGTCAACGATGCGCGAGCGTGCGCTGAATGCAAGCCGCGCACGGCCCGCAATTGTTTCGAACCTCTCTTGCCCTGCCGCGGAATTTGTCCAAGGGTTTCCTTTCCCATGAACACCCCGATCATGAACAGGCGCTCCTTTCTGAAGACGGCGTCGCTGGCCTCGGCTGCGATCTCTCTTCCCAACATCCTGCGCTCCCAGGGCGCCGACGGCCAGTCCCCGAACAACAAGCTCAACATCGCGTGCTGCGGCGTCGGGGGACGCGGCCACGACGCGGTGGACGGGCTGAAGGGGGAGAACCTGGTCGCCTTCTGCGACGTCGACGACGAACGGGCGGCCAAGGCCTATTCGGAGTTCCCGGACGTCCCCCATTTCCGCGACTACCGGGTCATGCTCGACAAGCTCGGCAACAAGATTGACGCGGTGACGGTATCGACGCCCGACCACATGCACTTCCCGATCGCCATGGCGGCGATCGCGCTGGGCAAGCACGTGTTCGTGGAGAAGCCGCTCACCCACACCGTGTCCGAAGCCCGCCGGCTGGCCCAGGCCGCGCGCGAGAAGAAGGTGGCGACGCAGATGGGCAACCAGGGCCACGCGGGGGAGGGCGCGCGCATCCTCAAGGAATGGGTCGACGCGGGCGTGCTCGGCGAGGTGCGCGAGGTCCACAGCTGGACCGACCGGCCCATCTGGCCGCAGGGCGTCAAGCCGCTCGACCACAGCAAGATGATGCCCGTCGTGCAGCCGACCCTGGACTGGGACCTTTGGCTCGGCGTCGCGCAGGCCCGCGAATACGACCCGGCCTACCTTCCCTTCACCTGGCGCGGGTTCTGGGACTTCGGCTGCGGCGCCCTGGGCGACATGGCCTGCCACGTCATGGACGGCGCGTACTGGTCGCTCGGCCTCACCGCCCCGACCTCGGTCGAGGCGGTCAGCGCGAATCAGACGGAGATCAGCGCCCCCACCGCCTCGGTCATCCGCTACAAGTTCCCGGCGCGCGGCGCCCTGCCTCCGGTCGACTGGACCTGGTACGACGGCGGCATGATGCCGCCGCTGCCGCCGGAGCTTGAGGAGGCGCGCAAGCTGCAGAGCAACGGGACGCTGCTGATCGGCTCCAAGGCCGCGGTCGTCGCCGACACCTACTACGGCAGCATCAGGATCATCCCCGAGGCCAAGATGAAGGAGGCCGCGGGCAGCCTGCCGCCGAAGACGATCCCCAGGGTGGGCATGACCCACTTCCTCGAGTGGGTCCGCGCCTGCAAGGGCGGCGTGCCCGCAGGCTCGAACTTCGACTACTCGTCGCGCCTCACCGAGAGCGTCCTGCTCGGAAACGTGGCGCTGCGCACCCGGCGCCGCATCGAGTGGGACGCCGAGAACATGAAGGTGACGAACCTGCCATCGGCCAACGACTTCATCACAACCCAATACCGCGCGGGCTTCGGCGTCTGACGCCGGCGACCGCCCCCTCCCGATGAACGAACCCACTCCGTCAACCCCCGAGGCGAGCAGGTGCGAGTACACGGCCGCCTTCCTCGTCCTGCGCCTCTTCATCGGCCTGCGCACGTTCTTCGCGGGCGTCGAGAAATTCGAGAGCGGCGGCACCTACTCGTTCAAGAACTACTACGAGAACATGGGCCACATGGCGCAGGGCATCACGGGAGCCTCCTTCCTGCCGCTCTGGGCCACGCGCAACTTCGCGCATGCGCTCGGCTACCTTCTGCTGCTGCTGGGCGCCGCCCTGCTGCTCGGCGTGAAGACGCGCGCGACGCTCTTCCTCACCGGCCTGCTGTACGTGGGCCTCTCGTTCGGGCTCATGGCGGTTCAGGAGAACGAGGGCATCGCGTGGCTCGCGATCCACGTGGGCCTGATCGCCGGCGCGCTCGTGCTGGTGCGCCACAACCGCCTCGCGCTCTGGCCGGACCGCTCATCGTAGGCCGACGGGTCCCGCCACCATGCCCACGCCGACCCCCGCCGGATACACGCGCCGCGACTTCCTCGCCAAGGGCGCGAAGCTGGGCGCCGCCCTGATCGCGGCGCCCTACATCGCCCGCGCCGCCCCGGCGCCCTCGGGATCCGACACCCTCAACGTCGCGCTCATCGGCTGCGGCGAGGAGGGCCGCGTGCTCCTCAACGCCGCGCTCAAGATCCCCAACGTGCGCTTCGTCGCCGTCTGCGACATCTGGCCGTACAACCGCAGGTACGGCGAGCGCCTCCTGAAGAAGTTCGGGCATGACCCCAAGCCGTTCGAGGACTACCGGGAGATGATGTCCGCGACGCCCGACATCGACACCGTGATCGTCGCGACGCCCGACTTCATGCACGCCGAGCACACGAACGCGGCGCTCCGGGCGGGAAAGCACGTCTACTGCGAGAAGCTCATGTCCAACACGGTCGAGGGTGCGCGATCGATGGTCGCCACGGCGCGCGAGACGGGGCGCCTGCTCCAGATCGGCCACCAGAGGCGCAGCAACCCGCGCTACCTCTTCGCCCACGACAAGATCCTGGGCGAGGCCCACCTGCTCGGCCGCGTCACCGCGGCGAGCGGGCAGTGGAACCGGGCCGTGACCGAGGACCTGGGCTACCCGTCGGGGCAGGGCCTCACGGAGGCCGTGCTGAACAAGTACGGCTACGCCAACATGCACGAGTTCCGCAACTGGCGCTGGTTCCGGAGGTACTCCGGGGGCATCATCTCCGACCTCGGGGCCCACCAGATAGACATCTTCAACTGGATGCTCGGCGCGAACCCGAGATCGGTGCTCGCCGGGGGCGGGCGCGACTATTACGAGAACCACGAGTGGTACGACAACGTGACCGCGATCTACGAGTACCCGACGGCGACCGGGATCGTGCGCGCGGTCTACCAGGTCGAGACCACCACCAGCGCGGGCGGCGGCTACCACGAGTACTTCATGGGGGACGAGGGCGCCCTGAAGATGTCGGAGAACCCGAAGTACACGAAGCTCTACCGCGAGGCGCGGGCGCCGGAGTGGGACCAGTGGGTCGCCAAGGGCCTGATCGTGCGGCCCGGCTCCGGCGAGGGCGCGCCGCCGCCGGTCAAGCCCTGGGAGAAGGCGAGGCCCCGCCTGCCGATGTCGTCGCCGTCCTCCGTGGTGGACGTGCGCGAGACCGCGGAGCTGTCCGCGTGGGACCTCCCGGTCACGCTCGACAAGGCGATCCACCAGCCCCACCTCGAGAACTTCTTCGACGCCGTCCGCGGCCGGGCGACGCTGCACACGCCCGGCGAGGTGGCGTTCGCGACGGCGGTGACCATCCTCAAGGTCAACGAGGCCGTGGCCGCGCGAAAGATGCTCGCCTTCGAGCCCGAGGAATTCAAAGCCTGAAGACCAAGCCTATGCTCCGCATCCTAACCGCGCTCGCCGCCCTGTCCCTCCTCGTGTCCACCCAGGCCGAGGACAAGGTCCCGCTCAAGCTGGACCTTCCCAAGCCGCTCTTCGTCGGTACGCCGCGGCCCATCCACGTCTCGAACCTCGAGCCCGCCCAGGCGGGAGACCCGGCGCCGCTCCTCGTCCCCGCGGGCACGGTCCTGCTCTCGCGCAACAAGCCGGTCACGGCAAGCGACATGGAGCCGGTGATCGGCGAGCTGACCTGCGTCACGGACGGCGACAAGTCGGGCATCGAGGGCTCGTACGTCGAGCTCGGGCCCGGGCTGCAGTGGGTGCAGATCGACCTCGGCGCCGCGGACCGCCTTGCGGCAATCGCGGTCTGGCACTTCCACGCCGAGGCGCGGGTCTACCATGCCGTCGTGGTGCAGGTCTCCAACGACCCGAGCTTCAAGACCGGCATCACCACGCTGTTCAACAACGACGACACGAACGCGGACGGCCTCGGCAAGGGCACGGACTACGCCTACATCGAGACCTACAGGGGACGCCAGATCGACGCCAAGGGCGTGACCGCCCGCTACGTGCGCCTCTACAGCAACGGGAACACCTCCGACGAGCTCAACCACTACACCGAGGTCGAGGTCTACGGCCAGCCCGTGAACTGACGCCTCAGCGCGGGGAGCAGGCCCGCCCGCAATGCCCCAGACCCTCACCCGCTGGCTGCCCCTGGCGCTGCTGACCGTGGCGGCGTTCTGGCTGAGGGGCGCGGGCCTGGCCGCCCGCCCGATGCACGCCGACGAGGCCAACCAGGCGGTGAAGGCGGGCGAGCTGCTGGAGACCGGCAGCTACGCGTTCGACCCGCGCGACCACCACGGACCGGTCCTGTACTACGCCGTGCTCCCGGTGGCCTGGTGCCGGGGGGAGCGCACCCTTGCCGGCTTGGACGAGGTGACGGTGCGCCTGGTCCCCGCGCTCGCCGGCGCGGCCTCCGTCCTGCTCCTCGGCCTGCTCGCGGCTCCGCTCGGGCGCTGGCCCTCCCTCGCGGCCGCCGCGTTCCTCTGCGTGTCCCCGCCGGCCGTCTACTACAGCCGCTACTTCATCCAGGAGACGCTGCTGTGCACCTTCATGCTGGCGGGCGCCGTCTGCGCGCAGCGCTGGGCGTCCTCGGGGAGGACGCGCTGGGCCGTGGCGGCCGGGGCATTCGCGGGGCTCATGCTCGCCACCAAGGAGAGCGCCCCGCTGTTCATCCTTGCCGCGCTCGCGGCGCTGCTGGCATCCCGAACCGGCGCGGCCCCCGCGGCGGGAAGGGGGAGGCTCCGGGACGTGGTGCCGGCCGCCGGGGCGGCCCTCGCGGTGGCAGCCCTCTTCTACGCGTCGTTCGGCGCGCACCCCTCGGGCCTGCTCGATGCCCTCGCCGCCTACCGGGAGCAGGCGGCGCGGCTGGGCTCGGGCGACACCGGCCACGAGAAGCCCTGGGGGTACTATGTCCGGCTCTTCGCCTGGCAGCGCAACGGCGGCCTCGTCTTCGAGCAGGCGGGCTTTTCCGCCCTCGCCCTTGCCGGCGCCGGCGTGGCGGTCGCCGGGGGCGCGCCGCTCCTGCGGTGGGCGGCGGCGTATTCGGCCCTCGTGCTGCTCGCCCTTTCCGCCACCGCGTACAAGACCCCGTGGCACGCGCTCCACCTTGTGCCCGGGTTCGCGCTCCTCGGCGCCGGGGCGCTTGCGGCGCTGTCGCGCAGCCGGCCGGGCCGCTGGGCCGCGGCGGCGGCGGCATCGGGCGTGCTCGCGCTGCTCCTGTTCCAGGCGGTCCGCGTCACCCGGGCCTACGCCTCCGACCCGCGCAACCCCTATGCCTACGTCCACAGTTCGCCGGACGTCCTCAAGTTCCGGCCGATGGCCGAGGCCGCGCGGGCGCGCCTTCCGGGGAAGGCGGTGAGGGTGATCAGCGAGGAGTACTGGCCCCTGCCCTGGTACCTGCGGGGTCTCGACAACGTGGGCTACTGGACGCGCCCCCCGGAGGACTGCGACGGCGCGCTGGTGATCGCGTCCGCCGGCCTCGCGGATGCGGTCGGCTCGCGCCTCCACGGCGCCTACGACCGGGCCTACCTCGGGCTGAGGCCCGGGTTCGCGTGCGTGGTGTTCACCCCGCGGCCATGAATCCGCGCCATTCCCTCGTCGTCCCGTTCCACAACGAGGCCGGGAGCGTCACGGACCTGGTCGCGTGCGCGGTCGGCGTTCTCGAGGCGAAGGGGGATCCCTTCGAGGTCATCCTCGTCGACGACGGCAGCACGGACGCGACGGGGGCCGAGATCGCCGCCGCCACCGCCCGCTGGCCGGAGTGCCGGGCGCTGCGCCTGCCGGCGCGCTCCGGGCAGGCGGCGGCGCTGCTCGCCGGGCTGCTGCGCGCGCGCGGCGCCTTCATCCTCACGATGGACGGCGACGGCCAGAACGACCCCCGGGACCT